>JAHHII010000024.1 GCA_019358855.1 Timaviella obliquedivisa GSE-PSE-MK23-08B
GTTGGGAATTGACCATAGGGCTTTTTTGAATTCGGCTAGTCGCTGTGAGGCGAAAGCAGCTTTAGCTTTGGTTCAAAAAAAAGTGACAACTGACAAATTTTCATCAGTTTTGCGATCGCTTTTGTGAGCCATCCAAAAATAGTACGGACAGAGAAGCTGTCTCAGGGAACTCAACGACCATGAAATGAGAAACTCTGAACAGAAAACAGTGAAAAATATGAACCCCACAGGTTACCAAGCTTACGGTTACGGGGAAAGATACTAAATGGGTTCCGTAGCAAACTACTGTTTCTTGTGTCTAATCTAATTAGTTTAAGGAAATCGGCTGAACATTGGCATTTTGAGAATGAAGCCAACTTTGAAATGTTTGTGCGTTCTCACTTACTGACACTCTTTGGACTCTCCATCCTGAAGCAGCAATATACGGTCGAGGGGCAAGTCTGTGACCTCCTAGCGGTCAATGCAAATCAACAATTGACTATCCCGGAACTCAAAAATGTCGAAGATCGATACCTGGTTCAACAAATTACCCGATATTTCGATGCGATGCAACGGATTCAACCTTTTCCAGATCAGGTTGATTACAGCCAACCCATTCGTCTGATTGCGATCGCCCCCGCTTTTCACCGAGACAATCAGATTGATCACCAGTACAACTATCTAGACATCGAATTCTGGCAGTTTAAAGTTCTAGAACGAGCCAATCAGATCTACTTGCGACTGAGCAATCTAGACACACAACAACAGGTGCAAGTCAAAATTCCCTATGAAGAGAGGACTGAGGCGGTCAATATTCCTAACCCGCCCAAAAGTTTTCTCAATCTCATCGCTCCCTGTTGTACTTCAGAGCAACACAGTTTTTTGCAATCGCGCGATCGTTTCTTACGATTCGATACTCGTATGCAGGAGACGGTGAGGAGCGGCAGTGTGATGTATGGCAAAAGTAAATCTAAACCCTGCGCCGAATTCCGTTGGGATCGTTCGCGCGCTTGTGTAGTGCTGTACCTGTGGCTCCCTCACGTTTTATCCGGCAGTCAAACCCGGCAAGGCGTGGCTCGAATGCGGATCTGGACAGACTGGCAAATGGTTTCAGATCTAGGTCATGTGCCTCAAGGTAATGGCAGAAAAATTTCGGTGAGCGAATGGCAAGCAGGAAAAATCCGTCCTCTTAGTAAATTACTCCCGGCTAAAGCAGAAAACCGCCAGCGCTTCTTTAATAGTCCTCAGTATCGTCGAGAATACATCGGACAATACCACAATATAGGAGCCAATCCTCATTATCGAGCTGGGCTAGCTCTACGGTTTGAAAACTATGCCAAATGGATTGACCAGCCCAAGCTACACCCTTCTCTAGAAGGCGTTGTCCAGTTAGCATTAGAGACTTGGCTCCAGCGGCTCTCAAAGTAATTCAACAGATGACGTGCTGGAAAAAATCAGGTTTAGTACTGATCCGCACAAGCTTGAAGCCTTTATTGGCTCCCTACAAAGTTGCAAGAGCTAATTTAACTATGACCTGAATCATTCAGGGACACAATCCTGCACTCCGTGAAGTGATGTAACAGTTCACTAAGCTCCTCACAAAGTCAGGGAATTCTCACCTGCGGTGCACTTTAACGAGTAGGGCTGCATCTACTAGTCCCAGTTCCCCGTGTACCGATTTGATTAGGATTAAATGAACTGGTCAGCAGAATGAATCGGCTCACTTAAGCAAAGATCAATCACTAAAGACTGCATCTTGTTCGACAACCACTGCTGGAAGATCTCGTCTTGTAACTGTTGGGCAGTAGCATAATCTAACGTGGCTGGAAGCATCTTCTCGACTCGAATCAGGCACCAACAGTCACCATCGCAGGCAATTGGTCCAATGATCTCTCCAACTTCAGCAGCATATACATCGATCGCAATTGTTTGTTGAATCTGCAATCGGCTGACTGCACCCATCATGCCATTCGTAGCACCATCTTCACTTTGAGAATACGTTTGCGCTAGTCCCTCGAAACTGCCACTTTCTTCAACAATTTGAATTTTCAACTCTTCGGCTAGGTCTTGGGAAGCGACAACAATCCGAGAAAGAACAACTTGATCGAGCAAGAGTTTATTTTCAATGAAGTGCTGTAATAGCTGCGGTTGTGCTAACTGCACCTTAAACTTCTCTAACTTTAGATTAAGCGCAATTTGTTCACGGAAGATCGACTCATCCCATCCTTTGCTCTTTAACCAGCTCTGAAAATTTCGGAGTTCGGTTAAGCCGTTTTGCTGTTGAAAGGTTACGATCGCCTCCTCAATAGCTGAAGCCTGAATCTCGAGGTCAGAGCGTTGTTGAAACTCCTGCTCAAGGAGATATTGAGTTGCGATTTCTTCCAAAAATAGAGATAATTTGCCAGAGTTTCGCAAGCTCTGGAGTGCTTGCTGAAAGGAAATGGGATGATTGGCGATCGCCAGTACTGAAGGGGGAGAAGCAAGGGTGAGGGCAGACTGTTCTGGTAACTGTAGTAAATTTGACATGGTTTTGCCGAAGAAATATGGGACTGTGATTAGAGGCTGTGATTAGATGAAGCGACGGCAACGAATGTCTTGATGATTAATAGGCTAGTTGTTGCGACATCCGTTGCTAGCCGCAAAGTATTACAGGTATTTAATTCTGCTCTAGGCGATTCTAACCACTGCCATATCCAACGTGACTGTTCGATCAGTGTTTGAGCCAAAAGAGGTGCCGTTAACAACAGCCGCATTAATTAACACAGTCTGTTGAGCAACTCTGGCTCGGAAACCGCTCCCTGATCTGTAGAAGCTACCTTGAACACTGGCAAAGTTTCTAGAGGTTGTCATGCTTGAACTTCTAGAGCCAGAAAAACTCAGCCCGTTATTGGTCTGCTGATATCTCCCTACGATTGGAAATAGATCAGTTCGGGCAATGGTTCCTAAACCTGCCGGGGTAAACCGAAATGCCCCGTTGCTGAAAAACTCCCAGGCACTGCCATTGTGCATTTGCTGAACACCCGTGGTGTTCCGAGTACCATTTCCTGTAACTCGAAGCACAGAGGGACTACGTCCTTGAAACACAGCAAGGCGAGTAACGCTTGCTGCTTTAGAAGTCATTGAATTCTCAGAACTGACGCTTGATCGATTGTGAAGTCGCACTGTTTTTTGATTCAAGCTGCTGCCTTCTGAAAAAAGCTCTGTTGGCAGATTGATTGTATTCCGTAGGGGTGAGCTAGCAGAATTTAACGAATGAGATGAGCGAGTTAGGGTTGTCATAATAATCTCTAAATAATGAACGCTTAAGCAAACACTCAGTATGATTGAAAATCAGGAAGCTGAATCGATTCGCTTACTGCCTATCGTAAAGATCAGATGCAATCAGCGCACCCATCCTTTCAGCAAAGAGAGTTGCGCTATTTGACACGGCTCGTAACGCCGTCTGGCTATGCCAATTACCGAAAACTGCAAGGAGCATAGCCAATTTCTATACTTACTGTTTCCTGCTTGAGTAAGCAAGTGATCAGAGAGTCGTAATGTATTGCTATTTGTATTCCTCTATTGTTTGGAACATATTCTTCTGTTAGGTAACGGCTCATGTTTGACCCGACAACATCCCATTCCAATCAACCTGATGCTTCAACGATCGATCGCCTCTTCAATGAAGCTCATAAGGGTATCAGCAGTTTTGCAGACGGAGAAAATACCTATGCCATTCCGGTTCATCGAATAGAACTGGCATTGAAATCAGACAAAGACATCACTTTGAATCTGAAGAGGGGAAAAATCCATCCAGAGTTTGAACAATCTGATTATTTGACTGAAGACTGTTTAAAGCTATTGAAATCTACCCAATCTTCGACCTCTTTCAATGAAAAACATCTCAAGGTAAAGAAAAATGGTAAAGCTGTCTCAAGGGGCAATCGGGATTTTCTAACTGGGCTGAGCGCCACTCAACCCCTTGTAGCAAACCCAAAAAATGCCTCACTATCAAGCTCTTCTTTTAACTCAGCCTATGGCTATGGGCTGGTGAATGCAGCTAGAGCCGTTGCCTGGTCAGCCGGGTATTATCCCCATGCTTTATCCGAAGTGGCAGATTTGGGCGGGTTTAACTGGAACAACGATTTAGTCAAGGCACCCGAAGCGTGGTTATGGGGAGCTAAGGGACAAGGAATTAAGGTGGCAGTCATTGATTCGGGTGTGGATATTAATCACCCCGATCTAAACGGTAGTATTTGGCGTAATACCAGAGAAATTGCTGGAGATGGAATTGATAACGATCGCAATGGCTACGTAGATGATATCTACGGCTGGAATTTTGGGATAGGTCAGAATAACAATAACGTTTTGCCAGGAACAAACGATCCAGGACAAGTACATGGCACTCATGTTGCTGGAACGATCGCAGCAATGGAAAACAGCTTTGGGGTAACGGGTGTTGCTCCTGAAGCTAAAATCATGGCGATTCGGATGGGAAATATTCAAACGAATAGAAATGGAACTACAAGCTTTACTAATTCAGGAAGCCTCGCAGAGGCCATTCGCTATGCGGTTAATAATGGGGCTAAAGTCATTAATATGAGCCTCTCATTTCCAGAAACTCCAGAGATTGTCAGTGCTCTAGTCTATGCGGCGAACAATAATGTGATCACGGTCAGTTCTTCAGGAAACAATCAGGCTGCATCTCCTATTTTTCCTGCTAAATACGCGACTGCCTATGGCATTGCTGTAGGGGCAATTGATACCAATGGAAGAGTTGCTAGTTTCTCTAACGGTGCAGGTCAAAATAGCCGCACCCAATTTGTAGTCGCACCGGGAGTTGATATCTGGTCTACAACTCCTAATCATAACTATGCCAAGATGAACGGCACCTCAATGGCAGCGCCTCATGTGGCGGGAGTCATAGCCCTAATGCTCAGCGCTAATCCTAATTTAACCTACGCTCAGATTAGATATATTTTGACTGCTTCGGCGACAGGCTGAGATTTTACCGAGGTTAAACCTGCGCTAGCTTCCAGTTGTTGAACACTCGCGTCCCATGACTAATCGACCACCGGAGAGCCGATATACTCCCTGCGGTTCAACGATCGCATCACCCATTTGCCAGGGGCGATTGCCTCTAGATTCGCTTTCAGGAACAGATTGGATAGTCCCGGTAGGATAGGCAGATTGACTGGCGTTGCCAGGGCGTTCGGGTAAGCCGCCAGGGCCAGTGACGGTAAAGCTTCCTTGTTGGCGATCGCGCACAATACAGCTATTAGCAAGTAAAGTTTCAGGGTCGGTAGCGTTGTCAGACAAATCAGCCAGACTATTCTGAATGAAGCTGACATCGGGAGTAGTGACAATACCAGATTGTACACCGCTAGCATCGACATCAACGCGATCGCTGGTACTTCCGGTTTCTGGGGTGTTGGGCTGGTAGCCATCCCCAAAAAATGCCGGAGTATTAAAGGTAATATTGCCGCCTTGCCCTTCAGGGGCGCTCGTGACAATATCGCTATCATCGAAGGCAACGACTGAGTTAGCGGTCAGAGCAATGTTGCCGCCCCTGCCTTCCCCGCGATCGACCTGTGTGCGGATATCGCTGTTACCTTGAAGTTGGACGGTTCCAGCAGCGATCGCCACGTTGCCACTGGATGAATTGTTAGAGCGGGTTTCGATTGTGCTATTGTTGGCGGCGATCGAGTCGCTAGCATTAATGTCAATGTTACCTGCTCGTCCTGGGGCTGCGGTACGGGCGGTGATGCGGGCATTTTCTAGGTTGAGTGTATCGCTGGTTAGGTTGATGTTGCCCCCGCGTCCTATAGCTCCTTCCTGAACGGCAGTAGAGATGGTGCTGCCATCTTCTACGGTAACGTTCTCTGCGTTGCGAACAGTAATGTTACCTGCATTGCCTTGCCCTTGGGTATTGGCGGTAATGCGGGCGTTATTAGTCAAGGTAAGTGTATTGGTATTAAGGGTGATATTGCTGCGTCGATTATTACGTGAGTTGGCGGATTGAGGGACAACACCATCATCCTCAATTCGGGTTGTAATTCTGCTGTTGTCGAGGGAAACAGAATTAGCGTTGGGGACAATAACATTGCCCGATCGCCCGTTGCCATCAGTTGCCGCAGAGATTAAGGAGTTGCCTTGTAAAGAAAGTTCGGGAGTGTTGAGGCGAATGGTACGAGCGTTGCCCGTTGCGTCTTCCCTAACACGGTTGGTAATACGGCTCTGGTTGCGGAGATTGATGTCACGGGTGGCGTTGAGGTTGATGGTTCCGGTGTTGCCTTGCCCACTGGTGCTGGAAGTAATATCTGAATTGTTTAACTGGAGCCGAGCAGTTTCAATATCAATGTTGCCACCTCGACCTATCCCGGTTGTCCCTACTTCCGTGGAAATGATGCTGTTACGATTGAGGTTAACCTGATTAGCATCTTGCACCGTAATATTGCCTGCTCGACCCTGCCCTTGAGTCCTGGCGGTGATGTTGGCGCGATCGAGGTTGAGCCTGTCAGTTCGTAGGGTGATATTGCCACCTCTACCGATCGCTCCATCATTCACGGTAGAGGAAATGGTAGAGCGATCGAGATTGATAGCGTTAGCATCGCGGATGGTGATGTTTCCAGCGTTGCCTCGACCGGATGTACTGGCGGTGATTTCTGCACCGTTAGTTAAGGAGAGGCGATCGGTTTGTAGATTGATGTTGCTTGGTGGTTCGGCTGCGGCTCCAACATTGACGGCTGTAGAGATTGAACCGTTATCTAAAATGACTGAATTTGCTCCTTGCACTCGAATACTTCCTGCGCTACCCGTTCCAGACGTGGAAGCAGATATTCGACCTCCGTTTCTAACGTTTAATTGAGCGGTTTCAATGTTGATGTCCCCACCTCGTCCGGTGGCTCCTTGATTAACATTTGCTCCTAAAAAGCTTTCTGCCCCAATATTCGCGGGTGTGCCGACAATCTCTACGGAGTCGCGTGCATAGATGCTTAACTGTCCTGCGTTTCCTTGTCCAGAGGTATTTGCAGATATTTGTCCACCGTTAATGCTTAAACGATTGGCTCTGATGGTGGCATCTCCTCCATCACCCACAGGTGGAATTGTCTGCTGAGGTTCAGCCTCAACACCAGCGAGTATTCCTGTTGGAGAGGAATTAGGTTCGTCTGTATCTCGCACATCAACTTCGTTAGCTTGAATTAATAATTGCCCTGCTCTGCCATTACCGAATGTAGTAACTTGAATCTGGCTACCATCGTTGATATTCAGGTGTCCTGTCGTAATCGTTACTTGACCGCCCTTCCCTGAAGCACCAGGTCTAACTCGTGCAAATAAACCTCCAGCAGAAGCACGATTTCCATTTGAGCCAGGAGCTTCCCCTGTAAGCGTAATTGAGTCTAAAGCGCGAATTGTTAAATTTCCAGCATCGCCCTGACCGCTGGTTGATGCAGCAATTCGTCCTCCTTGCACAATCAAACGATTGGTCTCAATAGTCACATCACCTCCTCGACCTGTTGCTTCAGAATAAACAAGAGCAGAAATTAGACTAGAATTTCCTGTTACTGCCGTTGTATCTACTACTTCAACTGAATCACGAGCCTGGATCAAAATCCTGCCCGCATTTCCCTGACCTCTCGTATCTGCTGATATCTGACCGCCCCTTACACTGACTCGGTTAGCATGAATTGTTAAATTACCTTGTCCTCCTCGCGGCAACTCAGTGTTACGGGGATCTAAACCAGATCCAACAAATATACCTGTTGTGAAATCATTGAATTGATCAGTCTCAAAAACTTCTACGTCGTTGGCATTGATAAGAACAGCGCCTGCATCACCATTTCCAAACGTGATTGCTTGAGCTTTACTGCCATCGCTAATGCTTAAGCGTCCTGTTTCGATTCTTAAATTTCCCCCTTGTCCTGTTGCATTGGGATTGACTATTGCAAACAAGCCACCTGGAAAACCGTCTTCGCCTCCACTACCTGGAATTTCGCCGCTCAAGTTTACTGAGTTAGATGCACGGATGGTTAGGTTGCCAGCATTTCCAGTACCGGAAGTAGATGCCGTTATTTGACCACCTCTAACAATTAAATTTCTAGTTTCAATAGTTAAATCTCCACCTTGTCCAGTAGCTCTTTGATTCACATCTGCACTAATAGAACTTGACAGCCCGGTCTGCACCGAAGTATCTATTACTTCTACTGAATCATTTGCATGAAGCAGGACTGTACCTGCATTTCCTTGACCTGATGTATCCCCGGAAATTTGCCCACCTCGAATACTAATTTGATTAGCTCGGATTGTTAAATTTCCACCATTGCCTGTAGGTAATTCTGTATTACGCGGATCTAGTCCAGTTCCTATAAATATTCCGGTAGCAAATGTATTTGGCACAGTTGTCTCAAATATTTCCACGCGATCGGCTGAAATAAAGACATCACCTGCACTACCATTTCCAAAGGAAATTGCTTGGGCTTTGCTGCCATCACTAATGCTTAAGAGTCCTGTTTCAATTACTAAGTTTCCACCTCGCCCTGTTGCATCAGTGTCAACTACAGCGAGCAAACCACCGGGGAAACCATCTCCACTCCCATTACCTGGAATTTCACCGCTCAAACTTACTGAATCAGATGCACGAACAGTCAAATTGCCAGCTTGTCCATTTCCATTCCTGCTTACTGAAGACGAAATTTGCGCACCTCTTACGTTTAACCGTGGAGCGGTAATAGTTAAGTTTCCTCCTAAAGCTCCTGTTTGTCCAGAAACACCTGTTTCTATTCGCGTCACTACCCCAGCACCATCAACATCTACTCCCTGATTTGCCTGAATTGTTATGTCTCCACCCCGACCTGTGCCACGGGTAGTAGTCGAAATTATTGCCAGTCCATTGAGGGAAATACTGTCACCCCTAATAGTTACATTGTCTCCTGTACCCGTCGAGCCTCGATAAGCTTGGGCGTATACACCAGTGTAATTACTATCAGTTGCTAATCCTCTTATATTAATCACACCATCTGCTGTAATATCTAAGCGACCACCGGGCTGATCTCCTAACGTGCTCGCCTCAATTTGTGACTCACCTGTCAAAGTAATCTGGTTTCCTCGTACCTGGATGTTTCCGCCTCCCAGCCCACTGGCATCTATCACTGCTCGTTGGACAAGCTGAATATCTTGAAAAGCTGGAACATTGGCATAATTGAAAGTCCATCCATCTGTCACAGCCACAAGTTCAACAGAACCAGATCCAACACTGCCCAACTCAATTCGTCCACCAGCAGTTTTTATCGTGGCTCCGTCAAAGATTAGATTTCCGCCAATCAACGCAAGTGTCTGATTTTCTGGAACGCGCAAACCAAACTGTGTATCAACTAGTGTGGTCGTTGATCGAATACCCTGTCCATTACCTTGAACGGTGATTGAATTGGTTGTAACCGACGGTGAGTTAAACAAAAATGCAGAAGGGTTTACTGTGAGCAGTTGCTGAGGAATCTCAGAACCAACAGCACTGAACAAACCCTGATCCCCAAACTGCACTGCGTTCGCCGTCGTCCCCACAAAAGATCCACCCAAATCCAAACTCGCATTTGAACCAAACACAATCCCATTCGGATTAATCAAAAATAGATTGGCACTCCCCAGTACCCCCAACGTTCCAAAGATCTCCGAGAGATCGCCACCCGTCACGCGACCTAGAATATTGGAAACTCCCTCTGGGTTAGCAAAATAAGCCCCTTGTCCTTCCGGCACATCAAACTGTCCAAAGCTATGGAAGAGATTGCCACCCCGTCTTGCGCCCCCTTCAATTAGCTCACTCGATCGCTCAATTCCATCCCGTCCTTGAATTTGTTCATTCCGCACAGTTGAGTTTTCGGTTCCCAATGTCTGATCAGGAATCACCTGGGCGTTCGCACCATCAGTCATTAGAGCGATCGTGCTGAGCAATACTAAAGAACCGAGTCCCCAACTCTGATGTAATTGCCTCATGATCGATTTCACCTTAGTAGTTTAGGAATACATTCACGTTGGAGCAAATTTGCTCTTAGTCTCAGTTATTTCAGCGACCTATTCTCAAAACGGCTGATATCGTACCGAAAAGTAAACTCCATTTTCCTGCAACGAATTACCTGCCTCCACATCAGTTAACGGAATGCCATAATCGACTCGAATACTCAAATCTGGGATCGGTTGCCAGCGTATCCCTAAGCCCACCCCAGCAATAAAATCATCCGGTGGATCGATCGTCTTGTTATTCCAAGCGTAACCACCCTCCGCAAAGGGAACGACTTGCAACCGCCCCGGATCATCGGTTAGCGGAATGCGAAGTTCAACCGAACCAAAGACCCCATTATCAGCAACAACCTGGTTTTGGGCATAGCCTCGCACTGACTCTACGCCGCCAAAACTAAAGCGTTCTAGCGAGAGCAGAGAATCGGGTGTCAGTTGGGCATTCAACCGAGTCACCAACAGCATTCGCGCCGCAGAGATTTGCTGAACGTATTGAAATTGACCTAACCACGCCAAAAATTGTCCATCTGTTCCAGAATCATTAACTGTGGCATCAAAGGCATTAATCCCCAAGCTAAACTGCGATCGCGCTGCCAACACTTGCCGCCGTCCTCGATTTACCCAATCCTGCGAAAACCGAATTGCAGTTACCCTGGATTGACCTTCCTCAGCACCTTCCGAAAACGAGAAAGGGCGATCGTCCAAAATAAACGTCTGGCTCCGACGGATATCAACTCCTAACCCTAGAGCAAACTCAGTTGTGGGCGTTCTCTCTAGCGGCTGGCGAAACCCAACCGAGAAGGTTTCGGCTTCACTACGAATGCCCAAATCTGCAAAGTCATCGGTCACAATATTGCTGTTGTTATTGCCGTAGCGCAAAGTCAGCGTACCCTCTCTGGGGTTTACCGGAATGCTGTAGCCCACATCATAAAGATCTAGCCCCTCCGTAATGCCATATTGAGCGCTGAGGCGATCGCCTACCCCTAAAATATTGGTATAGCTCGCTGAAATTCCTACCTGGTAAGAGCCAATACTGGGCGATTGGTAGTTATCTGCTAGTAACTCTACGCCCAACGGCGGAGCTTCTCTCAGCCGGACTTGCAACACATTCTGACCAGGACTACTACCTGCCGTTAATTCAGCGTTTACCTGTTCAACGAGCGGGTCAAGTTGCAAAAGCTGCAAAGCCCGTTCGATCCTGAACTGACTGAGGGGTACAGAGTCGGCTAAGTTGAGGCGCGATCGCACATACCGATCTTGTAAGCGAGCAGAACCACAGCGACTGGATGCTTCTGATAAGGGAACGGGTAACGCATTTGGTTCTGAAGCTGATGATGCATTAGAAGATAATTCTTCTGGGGGTTCTATCTCAGTACGATCTTCTCTGCTGCGATTTGATAGCAAACAAACATCAACGCGCTCCAACTCACCCTCGACCACTTGAATTTGTACAACTCGGCGATCGAGATCCTGGTTCGCAAGTAGAAAAGCCCCAGAGGTCACATAGCCGTTACTGGCATAAAGCATCGTAATGGCAGTCCGTAACCGAATCAAATCATCAAAGGTCACGTCACAACTATTGAGGGGAACAAAAAGTTGGCTTGTTTCGGAACGTAGACCGCTTAAGGCATTCAAGCTAGGCGTAATAATATCGCAGGAAGACTGTTGGATGAGAGAGGCGATCGCCTCTTTCGTCTGCTGATTCTCCTCCGGGACTCCTTGCAACACGGGATGCAACACCGGGCTTCCCAGGATTTCGACTTTTTCTAAAGGAAACTGCGAGAGATTGGGCGCAGGAGGTTCTGCGGGAGAAGTCCGAGGAATCGTCTCTAATTCAGGGGATGGCGATGGCGATGGCGGTTCTACCGGAAGAGGAGACGGTGGCGTAGGAAGGATCTGTTCAATTGAATTTGGATTTCTGGGTACATCAATGTTTACAGTTGGCGAGGGAGATTGAGCTATATCTTCCAGAGACTGAGCAGAAGCCCAAGGAGCAGATAAAACTGTTGAAGAAATGGCAACTAGACCAGCAGGAGTAAACCAGCAGAGGAACTGGAGAGAAAGCACTTGTTTTCTGCATTTCAACGGTTTCAAATCCCTACTTACGCCTAATAACGCCCTCACACAGAGTAAAACCTATCATGTTTTTCTTCAGTGCGATCGTTAAATATATTACGTTTATGGACAAAGGCGTTACAAAGAATCTGATTTGCGATCATCTAGTTAATAGACTCCCTGAAAGCGTTCTAAATCAGTTATTCAGGGAGCCCATGACATCTACAAAGCGACTACTGATATAAAACTAGAGATATCAATTCCCCAAGTATTTGCGATGAGTTTAAAGAGATAGTCCTCACCTTCACTGACACTGCCATCTGCAACAATCAGCTTGACTGCGAAATTCAAAAAGATTCTCCGATCTGTTGCAGCGCTCAAGGTCTTAAATTGCATAACGGCTGACGTGAACTCTTCTAGCCTTCCCTCTGAGTTTAAAATCTCAATGTCATTGATGACTTCATGAGGATCAAAGGAAACCATGGTGTAGTTAGCTTCTAGAAATTCTCGGATAACGGAAACTTCTCTGTCATCAACATTGCCATCGGCGGCACACAAAAAATACAAAATCTCGAAGGCGGCTTGAATTTTATTCATCTTCATCTCCTGATTAGATAGTAGGGATTTGTTAGCTCAGAAAAAGTTAATGACCTTGATTAGTCTTAATGAAACAGTTGTAGTGACATCAACCTTTGCTTACGTCTTAGAATAGAAGACCCAATCGAACAAGTCGTCTACGGTTTACGCTATTTTGTTTTCCAAGTTTGGAAGGTGAGATTTGTTTAATTAGGAACGGACGATTTCAGAAAACTGCAATGGATACGTTTGATCGCACAATGTCGTTTTTCTAGCAACTATGAATCACCTATTAAGATTAAATGACCTCACGTCAGGCAAGCGTGAAAGGCATCTCTGTGCGATTTGTAATTAACAAACACAAATTACCCTCATCCCCAATCCTTGTCTCTAGGCAGAAGGGAGCTAAATCTCTTATCTCTTCTTCTGGGAGAGGACTAGAATGAGGGCAGATTTTGCTGTTCATCCCTCTATTTAACAATGCTGAGGCATTACTTTCCTTGAGTCACGTTAAAAGCAAACTTTAGCTCGTCAATGGTAGGAATTGAGAAGACAATTTGAATGAGCGAATCCACAGTAGCTAAGGCATGTGTCATTTCAAATCCAGGTTTATCAAACTGTTCTGCAATAAAAATGCCTAGACGAGCAGTATAAAGAAAGTTCAGCAATGCATTAAGAACTGCGGCTCCAATAATACCGACACCTGTTGTCATCATTAATATCCTCAGTACAGCAGTGCCAACAATATATGAACCCGCACCTTGAAGCACACTGATGACAAATTTCTGAATCACAGCATCGTCTGCATTTTGACCTGATCTTTCGGCAATTCGAGCAATCATCGCAATCCAAATTCCTGAGACAGCGACGGTATCAGCAAGAGGAAGTATTGCACCCACACCAGCCGCGCCAGCCGCTGCGATCGCATGTTGGGAAATGATATCTTGATATTTACCAAGATTGGTATAGGAAGTAACCCGATAATCTAAATGGTCTGACATAATACTCTCCAATGAAATGACAAGATGTTGAAGTACTAGATATCCTTGAGCTAGGAACGTTATTTACCTTGATATTTCAAGGACTGATTCCGTGTTCCATGCTTTTTAGAATAGAGAAAGCAACGTTTAAAATCATTCACTTTTATGCCAACCGCGTTGCCAAAGTATGGGTTGTGCCTACGACGAAAGCTCGCATTTGCCAGCGTCGTGATGATTCAGCCAAAGAGGCAGTTGGGATAGGGGCGATCGCGGCACTGCCATTGCAGAAAACTACATTTTTATTTTGGAATGTGGCAATATCAACTGCTTAACCTGGTGAGTGAACTGACAGAAAAGGGGAATACATTTACTGATTCACCCCGCTATTCTGTAAATCAACAGGGCAGCAAACCCAATAACAAATCACTGCCTTCCACCAAACAAATTCACTTAAACCTAGGAGATCCGATCATGAAAAAGCTAATCGCTACCACGATGACCAGCCTTTTAACCCTTGGCTTTTTTACTTTAACATTTGCTCCCAAAGCCGATGCTCTAGCCTCTGGATTCCATAAGATTGACGTGCTTTCTTCACCCACTACTGTTCCTACCTTACCCAGTTTAGAAACGGCTCTATCTGATTCTAAGCAGGAGATGCAGACGGCTTACACAATTGTTCCCGATGTTTGCACTAACTATTATACAGATGGTTACGGGAACATTTACTGGTACAGCTACTATTGCTAAGTCAACGTGAGCTTAACCAGTGCAACAATCTATCACATACGAGACACGACACTAATTTCCCCTTACAACTAAATGTCTGCAAGGGGATTTTTCATGGATGGGATTAGCTGCATTGCTTTACTAAGCAAAAACGCGGAGGGGTTCACTGTCAGCAATCCCGGTGTAACTCTACCACCAGCACTAAACGAACCTAAGTTTCCAAACCCGATCGCATCCGCCATCGTCGCCAAAAACGATCTACCCAAATCTAATCGTGCTCCTGACCCAAACACAATTTCATTCGGGTTTCATCCGGCACAATTACATTCTGCGCCAGCAACGGCATATTCCCTAGCATCAGCCAACTTATAGTACCAACCCAAAAGCAGGCAAGCTCTCTCTCAGTCCTCATGCTGCACCTGTGGAATGTGAAAGTTCATTGAATTTGGCTTAATCCAATACCAAAGCAATGAGAAGCCGAGTTAAGCCGCAAAATCCTTAGGCGCAAACCCGCTACAATCAGAGCAAACCTGTTGCAGAGGGCTGATTAACTATGACCTCCACCCAACCCAACCTGATGCCCACCGTTGGCGCACCCTTCGAGATGCCGCCAACACAAGCAGACCTACCCTACGACGACAACGAGAATATGGAAACTCAGCGCCATAAGCTGCAAATGGAGTTGTTGATCGATGCCTTGCTGCCCTGGTTAGATGCCCGAACAGATGGCTACGTGGGTGGCAATATGTTTGTTTACTACAGTCTGGCGCAAGTCAAAAACCAGGACTACAAAGGGCCCGATGTTTTTGTGGCGTTAGATGTACCCAAAGGCGAACGCCTAAGCTGGGTCAGTTGGGAAGAGGGCAAGACCCCCGATATCGTCATTGAACTTCTCTCAGACAGCACTGCTGCAAAAGACAAGACCGAGAAGAAAAGCATTTATCAAAACCGAATGCACGTTCCTGAATACTACTGGTTCGACCCTTTTAATCCACAAGATTGGGCAGGGTTTCAACTTCAGGGAGGGCGCTACCAACCTATTGTCCCGAATGCTCAAGGGCAGATGATGAGCCAGGTCTTGAATCTAACTCTCGTGCAGTGGCAAGGCACTTTTAAGCAAGTTGAAGCGACCTGGTTGCGATGGGGGCAGTTAGATGGCTCTATTTTGCTAACCGCAACAGAGCAAGAACATAAACGGGCAGAGCAAGCGGAGGCACAGATCCAACAAATTGCCCACAGATTGCTGCAAACTGGAATGCCGATCGCCCAAGTTGCAGAAACCACTGGACTATCGATTGAGCAGTTGCGGACCTTAATCTAAGCGATCGCTTAAAAATCACTCTATGAAAGCCTAGAAACCTTAACATTTTCTAAACTGGAGCGATCGCAGCCGTACTTTTACAGTAAGGGTGTGCAAATATTAGTTTACTTTGCTGTTGCATCGCCCCCAGGTTTCAAATGTTCAAATTCCTTAAGCAATTTAGTGTACGGCACTCTCTGAAATTTTTATTTCTGAGTACGCTAGCCCTTTGTATCGGATTCAGTCAGCCAGTCTTCTCGCAGCGATCGCCTGCCCAGTTATCGCCAGCCCGACAAGTTCAGCAGGGTGTTGATCGATATCATCGCTCAGACTTTCAAGCAGCGATCGCCGCTTGGGAACAAGCGCTAACCCGCTACCAATCCGCCAACGATCTGCCTAATACAGCAATCGTGCTAGAAAACCTGGCACGCACGCATCAAACTATTGGTCATATCAGCAAAGCGATCACCAAATGGGAGCAAGTTATTTCCACTTACCGACAACTGGGAAACCTGCAAAAAGTAGGGCAAAAACTCACTGAACAGGCACAAGCTTACACCCAGCTAGGGCAATATCGCCAAGCGATCACTCTCCTGTGTGGGAGCGTCGAAGGCGAGGCAACCTGCCAGCCAGAGAGTACTCTGCTGATTGCTCGTACTACCACCGATCCTCTAGGCGAAGTCGCCGCATTAGGCAGCCTGGGTGAGGCGCATCGATTGACGGGAGAATATGAGGTAGCGATCGCTTATCTTAAATCTGCGGCAGTAATTGCCAATGGACTCGAAAATTCAGCCTACCAAACTACAGTGTTTAGCAGTTTGGGAAGCACCTATGCCAACCTTGCCCAAGTGAGCTATCGACGAGCTATCTCAGCACAGCAGACCGGAGATACTGAGGCAGCAAATCGATTTAAGCAGAAGGGTTTAGCTGATGATCAACGGGCATTAGAGGCTTTTCAACAGAGCGAAAAACTGGCAGTTCAACAAAATGATATCGCTAAAACATTACAAGTATTGTTGAATACTATTCCATCCGCATATCGCACTGGAAGTAATACAACCGCCATTGCTAAAACACAACAGGCGATCGCCCTAATTCCTCAAATTCCTGATTCCCAAAACAAAGTTTATCGCCTAATTGATTTAGCCCATCTGTTTACCCCGATTTCAGCTAATCAAATGACCTCATGGCTACAATGCTCTGAGTCCACTACAAGACCACAAACCTTATCTCTCTTGCAACAGGCTTTAACTGTGGCACAGCACATTAGCGATCGCCGCTCTCTCTCCTTTGCATTAGGTGAACTGGGACATTTTTACGAATGCAGCCAAGATTTACGAAAAGCCACTCTGTTAACGCAACAAGCTAGAGAAGCAGCCGAGCAAGAACCTGATAGTCGCTATCTATGGGAATGGCAAGCTGGAAGAGTCCTAAAGTCTGAAAAGCAGGCTGAATCAGCTATTTCAGCCTACGAAAATTCAATTGCAACCCTTAAATCGATTCGTCAAGGCATTGTTTCTGCCAAGCGCGATATTCAGTTTGATTTTCGAGACACAATTGAGCCAATTTATCGAGAACTGATCGAACTGCGGTTAGATCAAGAGCAACCTTCTACCCTGATCTCCGCAACGGGAAGCGATCGCAATAACTTAGATGCAGCCACAACTCAACTAGATTCTTTGAAATTGGTCGAGCTACAAAATTACTTTGGGGATGATTGCGTCTTAATTGCAGTCAATGAATCAGTTGAAACAATTGATACTCATGCCGCTATTTTCAGTTCAATTATCCTGAATAATCGCACTGCTATCTTAGTTAAATTTCCAGACGGCACACAACAGTACGAATGGGTAAAAGATGCCCAAGGTCAGGTAATAAACAGAGAGATCTTGACTCAAACTCTAAATGAATACCGCAGAGGAGTAGAGAATCGATTTGATGCCGCAGTTGGGTACGACACTCAACAAGCTCAAGATATTTACGACTGGATCATTCGTCCCTTTGTGAAAAAGCTAGAAGAAACCCAACCCCAAACATTAGTATTTGTGCAAGATGGAATTCTACGAAGCGTACCGATGGCGGCACTCCACAATGGCAGTCAGTTTTTAATTGAACGCTATGCGATCGCCACCACTGCTAGCCTTACCCTCACCAATCCTCGACCGTTCCAGCGCCAAGGATTGCGAGCATTGGCACTCGGTTTAACTCAATCGGCTGAAGTTGGCGGACAAAAGTTTGGCGCACTAACAAACGTTGAAGCCGAAACCCAAAATATTGAACGCATTTTACCGGGAAGTAGACGTTTACTGGATTTAGAATTTACCAGTAAGACTCTAGAAAAAGAACTTGATCGCAGTAACTACCCGATCATCCACATTGCCACTCACGGTCAATTTGGTAATGAACCCAATGATACATTTCTAGTAACGGGCGACAAGAAAAAATTAACGATCAATATTCTGGACGATATTCTGCGTAGCGTTAACGTCGAGAGTCCGATTGAACTCCTCTCCTTGACTGCCTGTACCACGGCTGTAGGAGATGATCGCGCTGCCCTTGGGTTAGCGGGTGTTGCGGCACAAGCGGGCGCAAAAAGCGTTCTGGCATCGCTCTGGCTAATTGAAGACAACACTACTGCCAAACTGGTAGACAGCTTCTACTCAAGCTTGCGAGAAGAAGCATCACAGTTATCGAAAGCAGAAGCATTACAGAGAGCTCAACTCTCGATTCTCAAAGAACGTCCTCATCCGGCATATTGGGCAGCATTTACTCTCATTGGCAATTGGCAATAGAGAACTTAATCTTTTTGCTCTAAGAGCGATCGCCGCATTTCGATCGCCTCTGGATCAGACAATAACGCCACTTGAGCAAATGCGTCATACCATAATCCTGCTTCAGCATAAAGTTTTGCCTGCTGTAAGGGATCAGGATTATTGCTCAACTGAGTTTCTAGTTGAGGGGAGAGCGCCACAACATCAAGTCCCGCTTCATCAAACGGATTTGCAGAAGGGCGATTAACATTGCAGATAATCGCAACTTGCCAATAATATTGCTTTCCCATTTCTAATCCCGGCTCATTTTCTGGCATTGTCCAGGTCATCATCCCCGGCGTACCCTGGAGTTCAACCTGTTTGACCAATTCAAGCCGATTATTCTCACCATATTGAAACAACCGAAATTTAATTGGGTAGGATTCGACATTAGGGGTAATCCAAGCAAATGTAGGGTGGGTTGAGATAGTTTGCCCCATGTATTGTTTTGGAGCAAGCAAGCGAATGGACTGTTCTCCACCATTACAACCACCTCTTGTACCACCAAAAATAGTTTGAGTGATGGGCTGTTTGGCATCGCGGGGTGGTCTGTATTGTGCCCAGGCTGGCGCAGACATTCCACAAAAAATGATGAGGCAAGCAAGACTCAACAGCTTATTGCTCAAGAGATTTGTGATCCGGGGACAGCGAGCTAAACAGAGAATGAAGTTCATAAAATTGGCTCTCAATGACGTATTCCTAAAATACACTCTCAAGCTAAGGTATATACTGATGATTTATGTTAGAAGGCTGATCAAAACAAGAAAGCTTCATTACTGAAAACTGCAATATCTACAATCGCCAACGATGCTGTCTTTGAGCAGACCAACGTAGCTCACAGATCATCCCCTTTGGCAAACTAGGCAATTCACAATGCTCTGTCGTGTCAAGTGGTACGGACAACCGTCGAAATTTGCCTCCTAACTGTTTTGCTAAAATCTTTGCTTGTTGCGTTCCTTGACCTTCTATCCCGCTATCATCACTCCATCCATCATCAATGACTCGGATCACGTTCTGTCCCTGCTCTTGGCAACAAAAAACCTTAAGCCGTTTTGTCCCTTTTGCGTGTTTACCTACATTACAAAGCGATTCTTCTAAAAAGCAACATAATCCTTTTCGATGCTCCAGAGTAAGCCCTTGTTCGTTTATTTCACTAAACGCAGGAATGAAAAGCTGAATCGATTTGAAATGGGGGAAATCTCGTTTCAACGTGTTATCACAGATTTCGCAGAGTATTTCATGAATTGGAGTTTGCAGGTCAATCTCTCGTCCACCATTTAAGTAAAGGGAGCTACTCTCTGATAACGCCTCGCGTCGCATGAATTCATTGATGGTACGTAATTCTTGGTCAAGGCGCTGTAAATCGACGTGGTGTGGGCTATCCTGGCTAGTTTCCCTCAAGATCCCTGCCAGCACTTGCAGAGGGCCATTATGAATCGCATTAAAAGTCTGGTCAATAATAGACTGGCGCGCCTGAACCCTGGCTTTCAGGTCTTGTTGATAGCGATAGAATAGCGAAGCAGTCAAACCCGCTCCATTAAGCACCAATGCAAACAGCGCTGGAACAACTGGAATCCACCAACCTGCTAATAGTAGTAAATAGCCACTACTTACCAGCAATACACTCAGAATTCCTAGACCGACCAATAACTTGAAAGGGGATAAAATAATTCGCCCTAAGCTCATGCCCAGAATGCCCCACGAAATAATCCAGATATATTCCCAACCGTCTGGCAGGACGTTTAATAGCGATCGCCCGTCCAACACGCTACTGATAATTTGGCTGACCGCATGGGCATGAATTTCGACCCCATAAACTTCTACTCCACCCACTAGCTCAGAATGACTACTATCAATCGCCGTAGTCTTCACTACATCCTTAACACTAGGAGCCGTCATTCCCACTAGAATAATGCGATCGCGGATCAACGCCGCTGGCACTTTTCCAGCCATCACATCCCCCAAAGACACCACTTGAAATGCTTTTCGACCGCTCCGAAAATTGAACAAAATTTGATTACCGCCATCATCAGCCCCAACATATCCTCCGGAGCTCTCTCGGAAGCGGGTTAGCTCTGTTGAACCAAACTGCATGGCGATCGGATCACTGGGGCTACTGGTTAAATCGAGACCTTTATCTTTTAAATAGAGTTGCGTAAGTTGTAGCGACAGAGCAAACTTATCGTTCTGCTGGTTATCCCTTCTCCACAGTAATAGCCGTCTGACGCTGCCATCTCTATCAGGGATTAAATCTCCAAAACCAACCTGCTCAGGTGGTAATGTCACTGGAGCCGAAACGGAAGAACCAAACTGATCGAAGCCAGTTTTCTCGATCGCTACAATATTTTTGTATTGCTTAAGTAGATTAAGAAACTCAGCATAGCCAGGTTCTTCGGGGCGATTACGGACGATATCTAAACCTATAGCATTCGGTTGATACGATGAAATTTTTTGAAGGAGCTGAGTCAACCTTTGATTAGGAATGGGGTAGCCAAGATTCGTAATATCTTGTTCATTAATTCCAACAACTAAGATGCGATCGTCGGTGAGTTCTGCGGGGCGCGATCGCATTCCATAATCTAACGCAGCCCATTCAAGCCATTGAAATACTCCTGTCATTCGAGCCAAAATAACTAGCCCAATCACTAGTAATCCTGGCAAGGCACTTCCTCGCCAAACTTCCCACTCTTTCCGAATTCCTTGCTGAATTCTACGCCGTACCTGCTGCATCACTGTTCTGTTCCACTAATCAACTAAACCCAGTTCTCGTGCCCTTAACTCAGTTTGAATCCGAATATTCTTACTGGGTTCAGGATAAACGCTTAGTGCATCCTGTAATTGTGTCCAGTAATGGCGGACAGTCCGCTCAGAGACGTGGAGTTGTTCGGCGATCGCCTTATCTTGCAACCCTTCACAAAATGCTAGGCGCAAAACCTCAAGCCACTCAGATTTCAGTTCTAATCGAGTCCTCATGTCCTGCGGCGTATAGATTACTCCCTGCATTGCCCAATCCACTTTAATCAGCATTTCCTTGAGCGGAAGACTTTTATCGGCGATCGTAAAACCACCCTTATGAGTATGAATCGCAGGCTTTAGCCTTACTAAAGCTTGAGAATGAGCACTCTGAACAGCAATGTTTAAGTTGGGATATTGCTGCATCAAAGTCCTCAGAAGCTGAATACCATTCTCAATCCGCGATGGATTTCCAGAAGTTTCTGGAATAGACAGATCGACCACAACAATATCGGGTTGGGTTTGGGTAATGAGTTGCTGTACTCCTTCTACTGTCTGTGCGGTCAAGATTTCCGCCTCTGGGTATTGTTGTTTTAACGCACTCACAGTTCCATTGAGCACTGCTTCGTGGTCATCTACAACGATTATTTTTTGAGATTTTGCCATAGTCAAATTCTGCTGCATATTCATTCTCAAAGTTTACCACTTACGTCAAATCGCCAACGGAAGCACCAGACTAGATCACTTCCGTCCTTCTGAAAAAAACAACGTCCAGATGTTAACCATCGAAAAGATTGATAAACATAAGTTAACTCCCGTACTTTTAAAATAGAAAACAGCTTCAAAGTATCCGTATCATGGACTCGAACGACTAAATTTGCCCAATGGTAATCAGCCTGTAAGTTGACCAATAAGCAAGGATTTGCCAAAGAGGTTGAAAGTACAATTTTTAATAATTCGTCTAAAGTCGTCAGAACCGTATAGCTTCGCTCAAAAGAATTGAGATTCCACTCTGTAGGTAGTTCAGTTTCGATTTGAAGTATGGGTAGAGATAGCTGCCATTCATTCAATAAAGACTGAATGGCTAAAGGTAAGGACTCCTCAATATAGGCGGGACAAAGTTGATGGTTCAGGGTATCTAAAGACTTCTGAAGTCGTTCAAATCGATCCAAGCAATCCTGAAGATCATTTGGAGCGGAATCATTGTTGAGGAAAGATGACTCAAAATATCGACGAATGACGAACATCTCTTGAAATATGTCATTGCGGATTCTTTCTGATTCATACCAAAGTTGGAGAGATTGCTGTTGAAACCACCACTGTAGTGCCCTTTTCTTGCGGTGCATCCCAACAAAATGCCAAAGTACTGGCGCAATAATCGCGCCGCTTATGATTAGCACATTACCTACACTCCACATTGTCACAAGTATTCTAAAGAGCCTTCTCTCAGCCTATTTCCGCTATTGACCATCCATACAGATGAAATAGCAGAACGCTATCGATTAATACTTTTACATCGTAGAAGACTCTCCCATCTGGTGCTTTCCCCTTTTTCCCAATTCGCTAACCAAAAACAGCAGACCTCCTGCAAGATGTGGCAGATATATTTACAGAAATCTCTCTTGACATTCAGGCTTTTTGATGATTTCCGCTAGGCTCAACCTTATCCAATTGAGAGTTGACAGGTGAATCAATTCATCGTTCCATTACTTTTAGAATAGGGGAAATGCTAAGTAAACTCATGTATCCTTTGTGCCAAGCTGATGACCTAATTTGGAAAAGACGATCGCTCCCTCATACAACCTCCCTTGCCGAAATCTGCAATAACAGAATCATATTTGTTCCTAAACAGTGTATTAATTGGTAATGAACACTGCTGAGATAGGCAACTGGAGCGGCGTAAAACGGTAGTGAAGTTGATGAGTGTCCTCTGTATTGTTGTAATTACAGCAGTCATTAAGAGGTCACACACCATGGCACAGCAATCATTCAACAAGCCCCAGTTTTCTGTTCGTCGCTCGATCGCTTCTAGTTTATTAGTTGTGGAAACCGCGATCGCTTTAACAATCGCAGGGGCATTCATTTCTGCTCCTTCTCACTGGAGCTTTACCAATCGTGCAACTGCACAGACGGTAATACAGCCGAGTCCTCTTAGCACCACTGCGGCAGATCTAGGTGAGCCTCTAACTGTCGATGTGCCATCACCGGATGGACTGATTCCTGTTCCCGATACAGCCGTGCCTCTGGGTCATCTTAATGCTGATGATCCAGCGCCCAGCCCTTCAGAAAATCCGGTGGGCGGTACTGCTAGCGATTCGCTTCAGCCTCAAGGCGATCGCGTTCCTGCCTCTCCTGACGCAACTCGTAATTCTTCTCCAAAACTTCCTACTGCTGATATTCAAGTTGAGTTGTTTGACCGATCGTGCAGCAGACCAGAACTGGGAATTAACGTTGTCTGCGTTATGTTTTGAGTTTAAGAACACTCGCGACTGATCACGAGCCGTCCGTCTGAAAGTTGATAGACTCCCTGCGGCTCGACGATCAGATCGCCCATCTGCCAGCGGCGGTTAGGTTCTTCTACAGCAGAAACCCTGGTAGGAATCGTTTGAACTTCTCCAGTCGGATAGGGAGACGCTGATACGTTACCCGGACGTTCAGGTAATCCACCTGAACCAGTGATAGTGAAGCGACCCGATTGGGTTCGACTGCGAACAATACAGCTATTAGCAAGTAGAGTTTCAGTGTTGATGGAACTATCTGGTAAATTTGTCAGGCTGTTTTGAATGAAGGTTGTATCGGGAGTTGTGATGGTTCCAGAGCTAATTTGACCTGTGGCACTTACATCTACCTGCCCATTATCATCAAGTTCGCCCTGTAGTTGAATACCTTGCTGATAACCACTTCCAAAAAATGCCAGGGTATCGAGTTTAATATCGCCGCCTCGATTGACTGCTGACGCAAGAATATCACCATCGTCAAATGCCACAATTGATTGAGCAGTCATCCGAATATTACCGCCGTTATTGCCGCTATCGGTACGGATATCGCTGTTGTCAAATAGACGGATGTCGTTGGTAGCTGTTAATTTGATATTGCCGCCATTGTTGCCGCTACTAGTGCTGATGCTGCTGTTACCCGACAGGCGTATGTCGCTGCTTGTAACGGTAATTGCACCGCCAGAAGACCGAGTAGCGGTAGTACCG
Organism: Timaviella obliquedivisa GSE-PSE-MK23-08B; assembly: GCA_019358855.1. NCBI lineage: Bacteria > Bacillati > Cyanobacteriota > Cyanophyceae > Oculatellales > Oculatellaceae > Timaviella > Timaviella obliquedivisa. The sequence continues at coordinate 24,350 of JAHHII010000024.1, forward strand.
ATGTCGCTATTGTTAGCCCTAAGTGTGCCTGACGTAGTGATGTTGATGTTTCCGGCTTCTCCTGCCTGACGATCGCTGCTACGACTGGCAGAGGAAATGACAGCTTGATTATTTAGCGATAGATCGGTTGTATTTACTGTAATGGTACCGCCTCGACCGCTACTATTGGTATTAGCAAAGATACCGCTGTTTAACCCATCAAGAGTAATACTGTCTAGGTTTCGTAAGATTATATTCCCCGCATTTTGAGCAGTGTTGGTAGAGGTGATTAACCGCCCTCCGTTGCTGGCTTGAAATGTGTTTGCATTGAGGGTGATATCGCCTGCGTTCCCTTGTCCGTTGGTGTTAGCTGTGATACGAGAATTGTCAAGACTGAGCAATCTGGTGTTAAGAGTGACGTTACCGCCTCTACCTTGCCCATTACTTCTGACAGCACTAGAGATGGTACTGTTGTCGTTGAGAGAAATAGTGTCGGCGTTGCGGATAGAGATATTGCCTGCGTTCCCTTGTCCGTTGGTGCTAGCAGTAATTTGTGCACCATTATTGAGGGCAAGGGAATTGGTTGCGATCGCGATATTGCCTCTAGTTTCATTAGGATTGCTCAGAACAGCTCCACGTCCCACGGCTGTAGAAATAGTCGCAGCATCAAGAGAAATGGAGTTTACATCTCGTACAAAAATGTTGCCTGCGGTGCCTGTCCCAAATGTGGCAGCAGAAATTTGAGCATTATCCCTAAGCGCTAGAGTTCTAGCTCCCCTAATTGTGATCGTGCCACTGTCACCTGTAGAACCTGCTTCTGCTGTGGCAAAAATTCCACTGCTGGCGCTGGTATTGGCGATCGGAGCGTCGGGGAATTGGATTGAGCGATCGCCATAGTTTGGGTCAGAGCCAGAGAGCCTGATGTTGCCAGTAACGTTGAGGGTGATATTTCTGGCATTGCCTCCACCCAGCGTATTAGCAACAACTTGTCCTCCTCCAGTAGCTTCTAATGAATTGGCGTTAATTGTAATGTTGCCGCTGTCGCTGGTGTTGAGCGTTTGTGCTGTGACAACACCACCATTCGCTACCCGAAATTGCCCAGTTGTAATGTCTATATTTCCGCCTGTGCCACTAGCACCTTGTTGAGTATTGGCAAAAACGCCGCTAGAAAATCCAATCGGGCTGATTCCATCAATGTTGATAAAATCAGTAGCATCGATTTTAATATTTCCTGCTCTCTCTCCTTGCCCCCCCGGTAGTCCATCCTCTGCTCTGAAAATAGAAGATGCAATCTCCCCACCCTCTAGCAATGTTAGCGATCGGGCTGTAATAGAAATATCTCCTGCGTTACCCTGACCCCCATTAAAAACGGTGCTGAATATCTGGCTTTGTTGAGAGAGCGACAGTGCATCATCTATGTGTAAGGTGATATTGCCCGAATTTCCTTGTCCAGATGTTGCACTAGTGATATCAACTCGACTGTCTCGACTGTCAATAGGCATCAAAGAGAGCGATCCACCTCTAATAGAAATGTCACCTGCGTTACCCACAGAGCCAGTTTTGGCCTCGGTGAAGATACCACTGGTGTATCCATTGCCTGTTTCTTCCAGTGTAATAGGGCCCGTTGCTGTGACAGACACATCACCAGAATCTCCTCTGCCAGATGTGCTAGCTGTCAAATTGCCACTATCTAATAGAGACAGCGTCCCAGTGGTGATCTGAATATCTCCGCCCTTTCCTTCCGCTCCAGATCCTACACTAGTAAAAACTGCACTAGGAAGCACATTGGGATCTCTGCCACTAGCCCTGAAAGCGTCAGTAGCATTAATGCGGATATTTCCTGCTCTGCCACGCCCTCCAGCTATCCCATTGGCAGTATCCGCGTCCCGGAGGATAGACTGAATTTGACCACCGTTCAGTAGAGAAACTGTATTAGCAGTAACATCGATATTTCCGCCTTCTCCTACTGCGCCAATTTCTACATTGCTCTGAAGGGAAGCACTGTTTGAAACTGTTAAAGCATCTGTAGTAACTGTAACTGTGCCTGATTGACGACTCCCTGTAAATCCTGGGACTTGATTGACAGAACTAAGAATGCCGCTATTGTTTCTATTAGTGCTGGCTCCGTCAAATATCACAGCATTATTAGCTTGAACATTAACATTGCCTGCATTGCCTTGCCCACTTGTAGATGTGAGCAACCTACCGCCACTTGTAAAAGAAATTGTATTATCAGAGTCAATGTTGATACTTCCTGCATTACTCTGCCCACTAGCTTGTGTGGTGATACTAGCATTATTAGAAAGCGAAAGAGAATCTGCTGCCTTGACTCGAATGTTACCTACCGTGCCTTGTGCAACATTTCCTGTAGTAGCAACATTAGAAGTACCGATCACTGCTCCATCTGTTAGCGAGATCCTTTGCGCTTGTAGTTGAACATTTCCTCCACGTCCGATACCTGTAAATCCTGGAAGTGAAGCAATTGTGCTAAGTATTCCACTGGCATTGTTAATCTCGTCTTTTCCAGATAAAGAAATAGTGTCAGCCTCGATCGTGACATTGCCTATATCGCCTTGTCCAACACTAAAAGTAGCAATTGCACCTGCGTTCAAGAGACTGACAGATTGCGCAGAAATATTAATGTCACCGCTATCGCCAATTCCTAATACTGCATTTCCAATTTGACCTGTATTGGATAGAGTTAAAGTTCCTGTTGCATCAATATCAATATCACCCGCTGCGGCAGTTGCAGTACCAAGAATTCCAGAGAAGATACCAGAATTTCTAGAAATTTCGACGTTACGAGCATTAATCGCAATACCGCCGCCGCCGCTGGAAACGACGTTAATTCCAGCCCGATTGGTAATTAACACATCTGCTCGTGCGACTTGATTAGGAAATATAAGTTGTAAAGTATTGCCAATTGAGGTAAGCGCGATCGTTCCTACTCCTCTCAACCCTCCTAGTTCTACACGACCCCCAGGAGCAGAAATGTTGATCGCATTCAGGAAAACATCTCCACCCAATAGCACCAAACTACGACCAACTGGAACTTGCAGGGTAGTAGTGGCGGCTTCAATACCAGGTGTTGCGCTAGTGCTTTGAATCGGTGCAGCGTTGACTTGACTGAATAGAAACGCTGAAGGATTAACGATGAGCAACCCTTGAGGGACTTCAGCACCAGAGGTACTAAAAAATCCTTCCTCCCCAAACCTGATCGCATTTGCCGTCGTTCCCACGAACGAGCCGTCTACATCCAAACTGCTATTTCGCCCAAACACAATGCCGTTCGGGTTGATCAAAAATAAATTAGCACTCCCTAATGCATCTATCGAGCCTGCCTGAATTACACCTAAGCGTCCATCAATTTGAGAGGGGTTCCCTCCTGTAATACGGCTGAAAATATTTTCGACTCCAGCAGGATTATTAAAATAGGCTCCCCGTCCAGTTTCTACATTAAATTCTCCGAAGCTATGAAAAAGATTGCGCCCTCGCGTTGCGCCTCCAGAAATGCGATCGCTAGGCGTTCCCCGAATGGTATCTTCAGTAACGAGCGATCGCTCTCCACCCAATGTCTCATCTGGCACAAGTTGTGCTGATGCAACATCATTCAGGCTCAATGTGCCCACGACCAAGACAAATGCAACCCTAGAAATTTTCCACAGTTTGAACAGCCTACTCAATTTCCAACTCCTCAACTAGCCCTGAGTGATTGTCAAGTTAATCGTTCCGGGTGTCACCCCACTAGCTCCGTCTGTAACCGTAAAGCTAAATTGATCAGTTGGAGCAAAGCGTCGGAAAACAACCTCATTGTCCGTGCCATCATTTGTATTCCAAGCAATATTAGAGCCATCCATCAACGCACCAGCATCACCCTCAGTATTATTGGTCAGTTCAACTGTAGTTTTAGTAGTGCCGTCGTAGAAGAAGATATCGGTATCTTTGCCGTTATAACCTGTCCAAACAATATTAGAACCGGAAATATGGTTTCCAACATCATTCGTATCATTATTCGTTAATCGAGTAGAAGTGCCCGCCAAACCGTCATAGAGAAACACTTCTGACCCTGAATTGATATCAGCAATTCCAGTCCAGACAACGTTCGATTCAAGAATAGTATTAGCTAATGCAATTGTGACACCAGGGCTAGTCAGTTCTGTGATTTGATTTGTTTGACCGTTATAGAAGAAAGATTTGAAGGTTTGTATATCGGCAGTGCTACTGTTCCAAATCGCATTGATGCCATAAACAGCAGCAGAATATTCAATTAATGCATCATTTGTTAACTGTCTACTGACACCTGTCGAGATATCGAACAGAAACAATTCAACATTATTAGTGCTATTTACTCCTTGCCATATTACCCGAGAATCAGAAACGCCCAAAGATGAAGCGCTAGTAATACCAGGAGCGGTTAGTTCAGTCGTTTTACCTGTCTGACCGTTATAGAAAAAGGCTTTAGAAAGTTGTCCATCCGTGCTGCTCCAGGCAAGATTAGATCCAGATATAAAGGCATTGGTTGCACTGCGATTACCATTTGTAATCTGTGTGCTAGTTCCAGTTGCGCCTTTATACAGAAAAATCTGATTAGTTGTGACATTAGAACCTATCCAGACAACATCAGAACCAAAAATCCCTTGGGCACCTGCACTAACAATACCAGGAGCCGTAAGCTGTACTGCTTTATTGGCTTGCCCATCATAGAAGAAGGGTTTGATAGTCTGTTGGTTTTGCAGTCCTTCAAAATTGTTCCAAATCAGGTTAGATCCAGAGATGCCAGCAACCGCGTCATTAGTAGAATTATCGGTTAAACGAGTAATACTGCCAGAGCCAGCATAGTTCAGCCGACCATCATCAATGTCCGCTTGGGTAAAGCGTCCGCCTAATCCTAGTGCCACACCGTTCAGTTGCACCTTTCCACCTTGGGGCAAGCTAGTTAGCGTATAGACTAACTCTCTAAACTGCTGTTCCGAATCTGTAGCTTTAAGAGTACTGTTTGTAATTAAGGTTGTCGCACCCGCCCGCGAACTTAAGCTTACATTAGTTAATTTAGGAGCAGTATTTCCTGCGGAAAGGGTGAGTGTGTAGCGTGTGCTATCGCGGACGCTGCCCGGTTTCACCTCAATATAGTAGGTTCCAGCATCCAGAGGTGTGACGATTGACTCATTCTGCTTGCCTTGCAAACGCGATTGAGCCAGGGTCTTCTTTCCTCTACTATCGAGAAGCCTCAAGTTAGCATTCGCTTTCAGCTTTGTCATCGCTACGTTGAGGGTACTGCGCTGGTTCAGCGTAACTCGGATTAGATCGAGGCGATCGCTTCCGCCAATCTGATTGCTAAAACCACGAGAAGAATTTGAAATATTGAACTTAAGCGCATTTTTCAGCTTGTCACCCGGATCTTTAGCCATGTTGTGTTTATTCTGTGCAGATTATTGAAAAGGAGAAGAACCATCAGTCACTAACCTGAAGCAGATATACCATCAGTTTCTAAGTTCCGGTTCTGTATGATCAAAACTCTTTATAATTGAACGCGATGTATAACCAAGCCTTTGTTCAACTCTTCATTGACTGGCTTCATGACATGAAATCGGTCGAAGACAATGAGCGTTGGGAAATACTGCTGCAAAGGCTTTGAGAAATCCTCCCCACATATCACATATTTATACTGAACCTCTCTGTAACTACTCAGCTAGATGAATAGGGAATATGGGAACGCTCATAATAATTTAATGATGTTCAACACATTACCTTCTTGTTTCCTCAGCATTGATTATTCCAAGTCAGCAAGCTGGCATTCTCTTTTTGATTGCTACTTCACTACCTAAAATTTGAGGATGTTTCTGTTCTCGCATGATTTATACCTTCATTCAACAATGCTAGACAATCCCACTGCTGAGTAGATATAGGATTTCTATAACCAGCGATTTAACCGCGATCGCCAAACAAATTGACACAGAGAATCACAGTTCCGTCACCCAAATTGTCCCTGCTTCATAAAATCCGCCTCTCTGCTCTACTCCATATCCACTCAACAATAGAGCCAACCAAATTTGAATCAACGGTATCCCGATCGCCCGCTGAAGCTCCAACAATGTCACCGCCTCTCCCCCCATTGCTTGTATCCCTCGTCCGATCGCCCCTGCCCAAGCCGATACATTCTTATCATGGGCTGTCTCGCGCTGTTCCGCAGATACCGCAAGGGTCGCCCGATTAAACGCTCCGTCTCCGTCATCCCTGGCTCTTCACTCAGCCGCTGATCCAACTGCGCTAACAATGCGGCTTGATCCAATACCCCAACGACACTGCCCATTTCTTCTTCTCGGACACGCGATCGCCTCTGTACCGGATATTGTACCTCTTCCTCCGGCTCCATCAACTCCGACACATCTAATTGCAACGACTGCACAAACAACTCTACACAGTTCTCTAAATTGACGATTGGTTCCTGTGGATTATGACGACGCTCATAGCCATCAATCAAGTAGTCAGCACGTTCCGCATAGACTCCGACTAACTGTTCAATCCCTTCAGCTACAACCCGCAGTTGTTCAGCTAGAGGTTGGTCTACGATCGCGTGTTCTAACGCATCACAAAGCAATAGCACATTCATCGTTTCTGGAAACTGTCGCGCTTTCTCCAGAGCATTCCACAAATCTAGTTCAAGCTGTTCTGTTTCCATTACTCAGGCGATAACGGACAAGGGCGAATTGGACAGTTGTGCGGATGCAATTCCATGCTAGAACGGAACCGTTCCACTTTCATCCCCCCATGCTGCGAAAAACCATCCAGAATTCTAAGCAATAGAGTCTTGACCTGTAGCTCCGTTAATCCTAAACAATGAACCGATTCTATCTTCGCCACTCGATCATTGCCCATCCACAGTTCTGCTCCTAATGCATGGAGTGGCGCATCCTTCGGTTCTCGATACCAATGGATCACTGCCGCTGGAACTTCTGGAACCGGGATATCCAGAATAGCCGTTGCGCCTGTTTCGGCGATCGCCTATTCATCCCGCCGTTTCTGTTTACGGTGATGATTGGGCACGCCGCGATGACGATAGTAAGAACGGCAATTATGACAGCGCTGATCCTCCCAACAGCATGCTGCTTCCCAGATACCGCTAGGGTCACCTGTTGTGCCGTGGCGTTCTTGAACCTCTTAAGTGCTAAGTTTAGAGCAGAGTCGGCATTGCTCAGAGTCAGCTCGTGCCACTCTTACCCTCTACCTTGATTCAACTTGCAACAAGCCTGACCGCTCCAGCATTTGCTCACTCCACTGCTTACTGATTGTCGCCACCTCTTCGCACTTTGCACTATTTTGGCAGCAGTGTTGCCAGTCATACTTCCACTGGCTGACTTGCCGCCCCACCTGTAACAGCGTTTCGGCTAAGCTTAAATCTGACTCATCAGTTTGCAGCTCCAGCGTTGTCATCAACCATTCCGTCAAATGTTGGCATTCAGCAATCGCAGCTAGGGCAACTTGATATCCCGACTCATCTTGAAATTGAATGTTGGTGGCGATGCGTTTCAAACTTGAGGCTATACTACCTAATTGTTGAGGGCGATCGAGTCGTAGATAATTAGCTTTTGCAGTTTCCCAGTTTTTCATATTCCTCCTAGGTGGCTTAAAATGACTTGGGCAATCTGAGCACGGATTTGAGGGTCGAGGATTTCCATAGAGCGATTGCTACGGGGTCGAAGGTTGATGATCGACTCATAAGCAATCCGTTGACGGGTGGGTGTCCAATCTGCTCCCCAAATATTGGACTGCAAACTGCCCTCACCTAACAAGGCTTGCTCACAATCGTAATGCATCTCTCCGCCCCCCGCGATCGCTTGCTGCTCTATATCGACTGCAAGCTTGATATAAATTCCTAGTGCTTTTAGCATCTCTGAGATTTGCTCCAGTGTCGCCCGCTCTCGAATGATTTGAATCGCCATGCTAACTGGATGAATCTCGTAGACAGCTCCAGTGTAAGGCAGAACTGACCGCATCAGACCAATCAGTTTAGGATTGAAACCACAATTCTAGCGATCGCGCGATCGCTGCTGAAGATAGTCATAGTTTAGTTGTATATCAGATATTGATTAAGTTTCAACGACTCAAGCACTACCCATTGAACTCTTAAAACAAAGTATATTCTTAGGATTCTGTTCATAATATTAGAATTAAAAGTAACGTTGAAATGAACGATGATAGAACACCTTGTGGAACAAGACACCTCCTCTCGGCTCATTCCCTTATAGCTTCTACCCAAATCGTCTCCCGTTGATAAAACTCCCCCCGCTGCTCCACCCGAAATCCACCCAGCAACAACCCTAACCACAGCTCTACCCCAGGCATCCCTAACCCCGCCTCTAATTCACTCCAAGACACCTCAGAGGACTGCTGCGCTAACCATCGGGCGATCGCCTTTGTCCACTCCGACACATTCTCAGCATGAGCCACCCCTAGGACGGTCTGTTTCTGCATCTCTGCCTCCTGCTCTAACTGCTCGACCATTGCCAAGACTGCCTCCTTCTCCACGGTGGCAACGATCGACCCCGTTGGCTTCATTGTTTGTCTTCTCGGCTTACGCAACGGCGCAGGTGCCATTAAATCACTCAAATCAACCGCCATCGTTTGCCGCACCAGCTCGCTAAAGAAGCCTTGCCCCACGATCGGGTCTCGATACGCTTCCTCCCACTCCGTCGTCAGCAGCTCAGCCCGGCTCTCACACAGTTCTGCAATCCGCAGTAAGGAATCCCCCGCCACTTGCAACTGCTGCGACTCGGGCAGATGACGGACGATCGCCTCCATCCCATCCAATAACTGCTGAAAATCCTCCAATTCTTCCCATAGATTCAACTCAAGCTGAACAGGCTTCATAACTTTCCTCTCTCCCGAGAGCCGTGCAAATGTTCCGCATGAAAGGAACAAGGGCGAATGGGACATTGCGAAATAGAATGTTGCTCCTCACGAGCAAACCGCTCAAATCCCATACGTCGCCCTTTACCATATTGCTGATAAAGCGCCTCCAACAATTGCCGCGCGTAGTCTTTCACCAATCTGGGTAGCAACCCAAAGGTATGTTGAGGTTGGGTCATGGCGATCGGTTCCCCACCCACCCACAACTCTGCACACATCGCATGAATCACCACATCATCTTGGGGTTGCCGCACCTGATCCAAGTAAGTATGCAACACCACATAACTCATTGCAGGAATCGGCACCACGACCGTTTCAACCGCCATCTTCCGTTGCGCCAAGCGACCTCTGCCTTTGCGGTAATACGATCGCCGACTGGGGCAGGTGGCATCGTTCCAACAGCCATCGCCGCCGATTACCCCATCATGTTGTTTCCGAGCTTCAGCCACGCTTAATAAACTACAAGCCCAGCATTTCTGATTTGTGGGACGACCCATAGTTCCCTCGGTGACCTGTTTTAGGGGTCGGGCCGAGATACGTGTAAAATAGTGCCACGGAATCCGCAATCTATTATCGTTACTAGCTTTCAGCGATTGCCACAGGCAGACTTATCGCGGATTCTAGCGGTTGTGGAATGTTCTGTAAATCCAGCACGTAATCCCCAAACCGCTTCAAATGCTTAGTCATGTAAGGACTCAACACCGCCAACGCCTGTCTGTCCACTGGGTAGCCTTCTGCACTCAAGGTTTGCACTACCCAGGAAATATCCACTGCATTTTGGAGAATGACCGCAGAAGAAACGACATCCAAGTACTTGAGTCGTTTCTCCTGCTCCTCTGGATCATTCTCTGTGATGATGCCGTCTTTACCAAAAAACATCCAACTCAAGAACTGATTAAAGCCCTCCACGATATTGGTGCAGGCTGTAATCTGCTGCCGCAACTCTCGCTGGGAGATATACTGCAACAGAAACACCG
>JAHHII010000025.1 GCA_019358855.1 Timaviella obliquedivisa GSE-PSE-MK23-08B
TGAACAAAGATTATGAACACCTTCCGCAGACCTCAGAGACTCTGATCTATCTGGCGATGATCCGGATTATGGTGAGGCGATTGGCGTAAAATCTGACTTGCCATAACTTTTCAAACATCCTCTAAGAAAGGCTACCCTTATCTGCCTAACAGGTTAGGAATGCCATCACAGCCACCTGGAATGGTTCCTCTCGTTCTAGCTCCGCCCCAGGCGCAGCAGTAATAACGCTGTTCTTCCGAGAGGCGCTGCGCGTTGGTAAAGTCTGCGTCTTCTACTACGGCTCCGGTGTGTTCACCAGTGGCATAGTTGGGGATGTCGATGCGGCTGCGAGGGGTGGCGGTTTTGGCAGAGCCGTAGAAGAAGCGGGTGCCCATGAGGTCTGCTTCTACCAGGGAGGCTTCGCAGAGAATGGTGCGGGCAAAGTTGGTTTTGACTAAATCAGCGCGGTAAAGATTGATGCGAATTAAGTTGATATCGGTTAAATCTGTCCAGCGCAGATCAGTTTTTGAAAGGTCGCTACCTGCCAGCATTACGCCCAGATCGACGACGCGTACCCCGAAGGCGCGGTCTTCAGCATAGCCGCCCATGCCGTCAAGGATGGCACGACCCAGCCGCCGATCGCGCTTAATCGGCGTTAACAGTCGAGAACGAGAGAGAAACCGCAGCACTTTAGCTTTACCGTTACCGTCAATGCTGCTGAGAATGGCAGCGGTACGTCCTTCCGCGATCGCCCTTTCCTGGGGCCAATCTTCTAGCAAGCCATCTTCGTCCAATACCAGTTCAGAAACGCCTTGAAAGTAAGAATCAATGGTTTGCTGTTGAGTAATTGTATTTTGTTGAATCGTTAAATCCTTAGAAATCACATACTGCCGCCAAGCCACAAAAACTGCCAGGATGGCGATCAAAATCTGTCCCACGGCTCCAATGACTTCACCTGTTGAGCCTAAAACATCCCAATTTAATTGGTAGTACCACACGCTTAAAGGTTGGGTTAGACCCATCAGATGCAGCAAGCCTACTGTGGCGATCGCCACCCCAACTAAGCTGAGGGTTAGAAGCTGCTGTTCGGGGGAAAGGATTTCGGCGATCGCCTTCTGAGCCGCTGTCGCAATCACGCGCAACGAAATTAACAGTGCCACGATCGCCCCTGCTCCACCTAGCCAAGCGTTTCCCAAAAATAGCCCGATCGTCATTAGCACCAGTGCCAGCACAATAATCCAGCCGACCGGAAGGGGCGCTTTAGATCTTTGAAACGTTTGGAGCGAACTGTAGCCCCTAGAGGGTTCAGAAAGCGCCGACTCAGTTAATCCGCTTAAGGTGCGGGCATCTAAAGGGGAGCTAGATCTGTCTCCATTAGGATTGTTCAAACTAGGATCGCTCAATTCCAGCGAATCAGCGGGAGTGAGGGGGGCGTTGTTGGGAGGAGGGTTACTCTCAGGCATAAGGGAGACGAGTGAAATGGATGCAGATCTATTTTCGATCATGCTTTAGAATAATCTGGCTTTCGGTGCTCCATCTCAAAATTTTCCTTTTATCATGTGGGGGATCAATGGGCTGATCCAGAAAGTGCAGACTAATTGTTTTAATCCGTCTGCTAGTTTCTGCCAGATTTAATGGGGAGTTAGGAAGAGAAAATGGCTGATTTAGAGAGTTCTTGGCAAGAATCGGTGATTAAGCTGGCGCAAACAGGCAATTTACGGGCGATCGCCTTTTGGTTAAATCGATACCTGGTACCTCAAGGCATTTGCGCCCAGGTGACTCATGAGCAACCGGGTAGCCTGTTGATTCGGGTGGTTTGCCATCGTCCGCCCGAACGCGAACGGCTGGTGCGATTCATCTGCCATCGACTTTGCAAGCTAAACGCGGCAGGCATTCAAGAGGCGCGGATTACGGCACAAATTATTGGATCGCCGACGCTGCTTTGGGAAAAATCTGCCCGGATTGCGTCGCCTGTGTGCAACTCGCTCATCTCGTCAGCGCCTGTTCCCTCCCTTGCGATCGGACAGATTCAACCGCTAAACCCTGCACCTGCTCGCCCGATCGCTCGTCAAAGCACTCAGGCAAAGGGCAAACATTCACTCAGCCTGCTTAAGCAGATTCCGATGCGGCTCATGAACCGTTTGTACCGTACTACCCAATTAACTGCTCATCAAACAGTTCGGCAATTAGCATCAGTGGGGCAACCCGTTGCGGGTATCTCGGAGCGATCGTCCGTAGCAGTTGCCCAATTACCCGATATGTTTTTGTATTCCAATCGTCCCAGCCACCTTTCTAGCAACGTCTCTGGCGCTGCTAGTCTCTCTAAACAAGCAGGCAATCTTGCCTTACCCCAGCTCCTCAAGCGCCAAATTAAGCGATCTTTGCGCGGGTTCCTGGCATTTCCACCCCATATTCGCATTCTGTTGCTGGCAGGCTCAATCGCTGCTGCTTTCTTGGTGGGATCAGCCTTTCATGCCCTACGAACTTTAGAATTCCCAAAGGGCTTACAGTCTTCAGACCCAGCCTCCTTTGGCAGCCGCAAGTTTTCTTTAGGATCTTCCAACACGGTTCAGACAGCGCTAGAAAATGTGCCCGTAATTCAGCAACCCGTCGTTAATCCCCAAGATCCAGTCGTGACGCTTCTATTTGCTAACAGTGCAACCTTAGGACGAGTTTCGCAAGGGAACACTCGTCGTTTGGCGGATATGGTCATTACTAGCCTAGACCAGCTACCCCGCTCTGTCACCGCGATCGCATCTCCTGTACCCCTGGGGTTAAGTTCTCCCGATGCTGATGCTGTTCCCCTTGATTCAGTGCCGCCTGATTCCTTGCCTCTAGCAGCCGCAGAAGAAGCTACAGAAGCCGCAGAAGAAGCTACAGAAGAAGCCGCAGAAGCCACAGAAATTAATTCAGACGTTGAAAATGCAGATATCCTAGCACCGTCTGCAATCTCCGAAATTACGATTCCCGATTTGTCTGCTAACGGCGTTGATATCGTCAACCTAGCCAGCAGTGGGCTAACGGCGGGCAGCGCTACTGATCTAGCTCAAGCCAAAGACCTCCTCCGCAGGAACGCAGTTTACGCGATCGGGGCAGGACAAAATCAAAACGAAACGCGCCGTCCCGTAGTGGTCGATGTCAAAGGGCAACGGATCGCCTACTTAGGATATTCCGACAAAATTCAGAATCCTGTAGAGCAAAACCTTGAAGGTGAGACTTCGGCAGACCAGATCCCCGTAGATGAGAACTCGGCAGATAAAAACGGCGCTGAAGTCAATGGCGCTCTTGAGGCGCAAATTACCCAAGATATCCAGGCAATTCGCGACCAGGTGGATTGGGTGATTGTGACTTATCAATGGAGCGAAGATTCAAAATCTTATCCTGAAGATTGGCAGGTAAGGCTGGCGCATTTAGCGGTAGATCATGGGGCTGATTTAGTGGTCGGCAATCGTCCAGGTGTGACTCAGGGCGGAGAAGTGTATCGGGGTAAGGCGATCGCTTATTCCCTCGGTAGTTCCATGAGCGAGGTAGATCAAGCTGGCGCATCTCCTGCCCTTAAAGTTACTCTGCACAACAAAACTATGAAGCTAGAGATTCTTCCCTTGCAGCTTGGACAACCCATGGCGAATGGCACAGATATTCAGCAAAAGTTCAAACAATCTTCTAGCTTGTTCGACCAGCCTCTAGAATCTCCTTTATTGCTAGATGGTCAAATTCGTCTGCCTGCTGCGCCCCAGTCGCCGCCGCCCAGCGCCGATCCTTTCATTAGCTATCCTCCTGACAAAGCCCTACCCCAACCCTAATTATGGTCACCCTTGACATTAACCCAGGTCAGTACAAAACCTATGTTCTGAGCGATCCGATCGCCAAAACCTGTCTAGAGATGGTTCCAGAACGGGGCGGCATCATTACCCGGTGGCAGGTCAACGGTCAGGACTTATTGTATTTGGATGGCGATCGCTTTGCTAATCCTAGTCTCAGTGTGCGGGGCGGCATTCCGATTCTGTTTCCCATTTGTGGAAATTTGCCAAATAATACCTACACCCATCAAGGAAGAACCTACACCTTAAAACAGCATGGGTTTGCGCGAGATTTACCCTGGACTGTGAGCGACAGTTCGCCTCAAGATGGCATCACCCTTACACTCAAAAGCAACAACCAGACCTATGCCATTTATCCCTTTGACTTCGAGCTAACCTTTACCTATCGGCTGCAAGGTAACGCGCTGCTCATTCAACAGAGCTACATGAATCGATCGCCAGAACCCATGCCATTTTCGACAGGACTCCATCCCTACTTTGCAGTATCAGATGCGGCATCAGAGAAGACGCAGCTTCAGTTTGATATCCCAGCCACCCAATTGACGAATCAAATCGATCAAACACAGCATCCTTTTTCTGGACAATTTGACTTTGGGCAAACAGAAATCGACGTGGCATTTCGTCACGTAGCGCGACAAGAAGCCAGCGTCACCCATTCAGGTCATCGACTCATCCTAAGCTACGATTCAATTTACGCCAATCTTGTTTTTTGGACGATCAAAGGTAAAGACTATTACTGCCTGGAACCCTGGAGTGCGCCACGAAATGCAATGAATACGGGAGAGGATTTGACCGTGCTAGAACCGGGATCCACGGCTGAAACGTGGGTGAAATTAGCAGTCGGTTAAAGTTCCTATAATTTCCTACTTTTTAACTTCTGTGCTGCGCCAACTCAGCTTGAGGTTGATCCAGAAATTCCAAAGTGTAACCGCTGCGATCGCCAGGAAATTTGCAGCATAGGCATTTAGATGCAATCCATTAAACAAGACATTCAATAGAAGTATCTTTAAGACCAATCCCATTAAACAAACGATGTTGAATTTCATTAATCGTTTGATTCGCTGCCGCCAACCTCGCTGCTGGCGGGAAACGTCGCCAAATGTCCAAACATCGTTCCAAAAAAAGTTGTTGAGAATCGCAAGTTCACCCGCCAAGATAGCGCTGCGGGTTAATCCTAGCCCTAACCCTCCATAAAACAGGTGAAGCAGTCCCATATCTACTGCTAATCCACTCAGCCCCACCATCCCGAAGCGAATAAAGCGCCCTAAGGGGAAATTGATTCGCTGTTTAATTTTGCCGACTCGTCCAGTGGCTAAACGGAGGCGCAGTAGATGATGGAGATATTCTTGATACTGCCGCCAGGTAACTTTGCTTTCACCCTCTTCCCGCTCTCGAAAGACATACCCGACTTCGCCAATGCGCTCAATATTGCCGCGCCCAACGACCTCAATCAAAATCTTGTAACCCTTAGGATTAAGCGTCCGATTAGCGATCGCTTCACGCTTCACCAAGAAGTAGCCACTCATGGGGTCAGAAATCCGCCCAATGACCCTCGGCAGCACCATCAACCCCAGCAGTTGTGCCCCCCTCGATAAAAACCGCCGCTTTGCACTCCAATTACTCACGCCGCCGCCATCCACGGTGCGACTTGCCACTGCCAAATCTGCTCCCTGGCGAACGGTGCCCAATAGCTGCGCTAACACTTCGGGAGGGTGCTGCAAGTCTCCATCAATAACGCCCAAAACTTCACCCCGTGCCGCTTGCCATCCCCGAATCACAGCAGTGGCTAACCCACGCTCCGTCTGTCGCCGCATCACCTGAAGTTGGGGATAGCGCTCAGTCAAGCCCAGAGCAATTTCCCAGGTGCGATCGGGGCTGTTGTCATCAACCACAATCAGTTCGTAGTCATGGGGCAAAATTTCGTCTAGCAGATCGCTGAGAAGCGCCACCATTTTCTCAATATTCTGACCTTCTTGGTAGGTTGGCACAATTAGAGAAAAATAGACTGAGCTTTGCCTGCCATCCGCAGCTTCCCGTCTAGGAATTTTTAGGGCTGCTGTTGGCACGGACAGGAGGCGATCGCTGTTGATCTCAGGGCTGTTGACTCTGGCGGATTGAGGGTGCATAGCCATATTTAGCGAAGTATCACTATCCAATATTTCATCTATCTGTTACAGATAGGCGAAAATTGTGCATTTTTCTAATAAAAAAGACCGTACGGTTGAAAAGATGAAGATTTGAAGCCGATTGATTAAACCCCCCGGACTTAGGGTTAACTGCGTTCATATTTTTCTTATTTACACAAATAAAGATTAGACAAACTTCAGCCTAAATTTCCTGAAAAACTCATCTTTTATCCGATTAATAGCGCATGACTAAGCATCTTGCTGGTTTTTGATGGATGTTGATTACTGAAGGCTGAACCCATGAATCTAAAGAATCAGTCCCGTGTCGCAACTCTCTATTTAATGGCTGTGGCGATCGCCTTGAGCATTTTTCTCCGTCTCACTCATTTAGACACCAAGATCTCGTCTTTTGATGAAGTATTCACAGCTCTTAGAGTTTCAGGATATACCGAAGCAGAATTAGTCACCGATCTTTCTAACCCTGTGCGTCCTGTTGATATCCAGTATCTGCAAAAGTACCAGCGTCCTAACTCTGAAAAAACAGTTCTCAATACTATTACAGGATTAGCCCAAGAAGAACCTCAACTCGCTCCCCTCTACTACATCATCATCAAGCTTTGGGCAGACTTCGCAGGCGGCTCAATGGCAATGCTTCGGAGTGGCTCGGCAGTGATTAGCTTGTTAGCGTTTCCCTGCATTTATTGGTTGGGTTTAGAATTGTTCAATTCCCGTCTCACCGCAAGTATTGCAACTGTCTTATTAGCTGCTTCTCCTTACTACCTAATGTATTCGCAAGATGCCCGACATTACAGTTTGTGGGCGGTTTGCATTCTTTTCAGCAGCGCAGTTTTATTAAAAGTGAGTCGTTCTGGTAGCAAAATCGGCTGGATTATTTATGCCTTAAGTTTTACCGTAAGTCTCTACACAGTCTTAATTTCTGGCATTGTGGGAATAGGACATTTAATTTACACCGTTGGGGTGTCGAAAGGTCGCCCCTCCAAAGTTCTTTCTCACTTATTGGCTTTGACAGCGGGCTTGGCTGCCTTTGCACCCTGGATAGTAGTGGTCATTGAAAATAGTTCGCAAGTCAAAAAAATGTCTGGGCAAGTCCCTTCTGAAAAGCTGAGTATATTCGAGCTGGCAAGAGGTTGGGTGCGCCTGCCAGGAAAATTGCTGTATGAATTGAACCAGCCTAGCGATGCGCCATTTCCTGAAAAGATATTTCAATATTTTTTAACGGTATTTTGTATAGTCTTTGTGCTCTATGCCCTCTATATTTTATGCCGAACTACAGGTAAGGAAGTTTGGTTATTTGTCCTGACATTAATTGGAACGACTGGCTTTGGGCTAGTGGTGCAAGATTTAACGCTGGGTGGTCATTCAGGCACAGGGGGAATGTCAAACCTGATCAGGTATCTAGTTCCTTGTTTTCTGGGACTCATTTTGGCGATCGCCCATTTGTTTTCCTTTCAAATTACCCATAGCCCATCCTGGAAGCATCGACTATGGCAGGGCGGACTGACCGTTTTTGTAGCAACACAGATCATTCTTAGCCTATCAATCTGGCAAGCCCCGATCGCTTCCGTCAATGGAAAACTGGAACTAATTCAAATGAATGTGGCAGCACTTAAAGCCATAAATCAAACAGAAAGCCCCTTACTAGTAACCGACTCCAGTGCCTGGGAGGTCATGTATCTCATTCAAAATTTGAAGCCAAGCGCACAAATTCTGACTCGACCATTTTGTACTAGTTGCAATTTAGATATCAACCCAACAGCGTTTGTCCCTGCTCCTACCCAAACCCTAGATCAGTACCCAAACATCTTTTTGTATCCGAATCCTTCAGAAGCCGTGTTGGACTGGGCAAAGCAGCAAACCGCATTTCAACTTAAGGAAACACTCTTATTACCCAATCAAGCGACCAAGCTGATTAGCCTAGACCGAATTTGACAGCCATGACTATAACTTTTTCTCAATCTCTATGCCAAACTCCCGAAGAATTGACTATATTGGAACACTGACAGACCCCGTGTTGATTCTTGCAGGAGACTACCCTTGTCCTTTTCAATGGATGATTTCGCCAAAGCCTTAGAGCAGCATGACTACCAGTTCCAAAAAGATCAGGTAGTGAGGGGCAAGGTGGCAAGCTACGATTCTTTTGGCGCTTACATTGATATTGGGGGCAAAGCAGCGGCTTATTTGCCTCAAGATGAGGTATCTATTCGGCAGGTCACTAACCTGGCTGAGTTTTTGCCCGAAGGCGAAGAACGCGAATTTTTGATTGTGCGTGAGCAAGATGCTGATGGGCAGGTCACTCTATCGCTGCGTCAGCTAGAACTGAAGAAGACCTGGGAAAAAATGGCTGACATGCAAGAGAGCAGCCAAACATTGCAAGCACGGGTGAGCGGTGTGAATAAGGGCGGTGTTACTGCCGATGTGCAAGGCATTCGCGGGTTCATCCCCCGATCGCACCTAGTCGATCGCAACAATCTTGAATCTCTCATTGGCAAAGCGATCACAGTGAGCTTATTAGAAGTTGACCCTGCTCGTAAAAAGCTTGTGCTTTCCCAGCGCCTAGCGACTCAGGCAGTGAGTTTGAGCCAGCTCGAAATTGGACAGTTGGTGAACGGGGCGATCGCCACCATCAAGCCCTTCGGTTTATTTATAGACTTTGAAGGCGCAACGGGGCTGTTGCACATCAACCAAATCAGCAAAAACTACATTTCTTCGCTCGAAGCGATGTTTCAACCAGGGCAACCCATCAAAGCCATGATTGTGGACTTAGACACCGTTAAAAATCGAATTTCGCTGTCTACCAAGGTTTTAGAAAACTATCCTGGCGAGATGGTAGAAAAAATGGCGGAAGTGATGGCAGAAGCAGAGGTGCGGGCTGAGAAAGCGCGCAAAGAGTTAGGCGGCGGACGAGGAGAATAGGCTCTATTTTCTGGTGGATTTTCTATGGTCACTCAGGTCTCTACCCCAGCTATTTTTTATCCTTCTGAGGATGGCGAACCTTTGGCAGAAACGTTTGATCATCTCTACGCCATTTTGACAACTCTGGAAGTTCTCAAACAGTTTCTGACAGGATTACAGGCAACCGTTTTGAGTGACCAGTTTTTGTATTACATCGAAGGGCGACCGACTGCCCGTGTCGCCCCGGATGTCATGGTGATTTTTGACGTTGCTCCGGGCGGACGAGATCACTACAAAATTTGGCAAGAAGGACAGGTGCCCACAGTCATTTTTGAAATGACCTCTAAAGGCACCGAAGATCACGATAAGACGTTCAAGAAAACACTTTATGAACAGCTTGGCGTGCAGGAGTATTGGCTGTTTGACCCTAAAGGCGAATGGATTGAAGGACAGCTTCAGGGCTATCGTTTGCGCGGAGAGAGCTACGAACCCATCACTGATGGCAAATCTGTCCCGCTCCAGCTTCATATTGCCGTTGAGGGCAAGCTTCTAGGCTTTTACCGGGAAGATACGGGTGAGAAATTACTTCTCCCTGATGAATTATTAACGGCACTCCGGGAAGAGATGCGGCGACGGGTGGCAGCGGAAGACCGAGCAGAGCAGGCGGAAGTTAGGGCAGAGCAAGTGGAACAAGCTCAGAAAGAGGCGATTCCGAAGCTATTAGCCATGGGGTTATCGGTAGAGCAAGCGGCTGAGGCAATGGGTTTGACGGTGGAAGCGGTGAGGACGATCGCATCGACCTCGCAAGAAGGCGGTCAGGCTTAGTATCGTAACAGGTCTTACTGAGGGGGATGCAGGTTGGATCTTTTTAAGGAAGTCCGACTTTCTGGCGATCGCACTCACTCCACTCACCCCGACCTTGAAAAATCGTAACTGCTTGATCATTCAGGGCAAAAGCAAAGTATTTTTTGATCAGAAGTCTACAAAAGCCCTATGTCAGAATCCACCATTGAATCTATTCTTCATGAAAACCGCTTGTTCCAGCCTCCTGCCGAG
Source organism: Timaviella obliquedivisa GSE-PSE-MK23-08B (assembly GCA_019358855.1). Taxonomy (NCBI): domain Bacteria; kingdom Bacillati; phylum Cyanobacteriota; class Cyanophyceae; order Oculatellales; family Oculatellaceae; genus Timaviella; species Timaviella obliquedivisa. Next base: position 9,896 of record JAHHII010000025.1, read on the forward strand.
TTTTCGCAGCAGGCAGTGGTTAAAAGTCTGGCAGAGTACGAGCAGCTTTATGCACAGGCAAAAGCCGACCCTGAAAAGTTTTGGGCAGACCTCGCCACTACAGAACTGCACTGGTTCCAAACCTGGGATACGGTTCTAGATTGGCAGCCGCCCACTGCTCGGTGGTTTGTGAATGGCAAAATCAACATTTCTTACAATTGCCTCGATCGCCATCTCACCACAGCCCGACGCAACAAAGCCGCTCTCATTTGGGAAGGCGAACCGGGCGACAGCCGCACCTTGACCTATGCGCAGTTGCACCGAGAAGTGTGTCAGTTTGCCAATGCCTTAAAACAATTGGGCGTGAACAAGGGCGACGTGGTTGGCATTTATATGCCCATGATTCCTGAAGCGGCGATCGCCATACTTGCCTGTGCCCGAATTGGCGCACCCCATACGGTGATATTTGGTGGTTTTAGCGCCGAGGCGTTGCGCGATCGCCTGGTGGACGGCAAAGCCAAACTGGTGATTACAGCCGATGGCGGTTGGCGGAAAGATGCGATCGTGCCGCTCAAAGAGCAGGTTGATAAGGCGCTGGCAGATGGACAAGTGCCCTCGGTCGAGAGCGTGCTGGTGGTGCGTCGCACGGCACAAGCAATGACCATAACTGAAGGACGGGATCATTGGTGGCACGACTTGCAGAAAACGGTGTCTGCTCATTGTCCTGCTGAACCGCTGGACAGCGAAGATATGCTGTTTATTCTCTATACCTCTGGCAGTACGGGCAAACCCAAGGGTGTAGTGCACACAACAGGCGGCTACAATTTGTACACCCATATGACAACGAAGTGGATTTTTGATCTGCGGGAAACCGATGTTTACTGGTGTACGGCTGATGTCGGTTGGATTACGGGACACAGCTACATTGTCTACGGGCCACTGTCAAATGGGGCGACGACGGTGATGTATGAAGGAGCGCCTCGGGCATCAAACTTAGGATGCTTTTGGGATGTGATTGAGAAGCATGGTGTGAACGTTTTTTACACGGCTCCAACTGCGATTCGAGCCTTTATTAAGATGGGCGAGGAGATTCCAAATGCACGGGATTTATCTTCGCTGAGACTATTGGGTACGGTGGGCGAACCCATTAACCCCGAAGCCTGGATGTGGTACAACCACGTCATTGGGGGCGATCGCTGTCCCATTGTTGATACTTGGTGGCAAACCGAAACGGGGGGCATTATGATTACGCCGCTGCCAGGGGCGATCGCTACTAAACCCGGTTCGGCAACACGCCCTTTCCCTGGCATTTTTGCTGAAATTGTTGATCTAGACGGAAACCCTGTCCCCGCCAACGAAGGCGGCTATTTAGCAATTACCCATCCTTGGCCTGGAATGATGCGGACGGTCTACGGCGACCCCGATCGCTTCCGGCGCACCTACTGGGAACACATTCCGCCTCGTGATGGCAAATACCTCTACTTTGCCGGAGACGGCGCTCGACAAGATGAAGACGGCTATTTTTGGGTGATGGGTCGCGTCGACGATGTGATCAGTGTGTCGGGTCATCGCCTCGGCACGATGGAAATTGAGTCGGCGTTAGTCTCTCATCCTGCGGTTGCTGAGGCGGCTGTAGTGGGTAAGCCAGATGAGTTGAAGGGCGAAGAAGTAGTGGCGTTTGTAACGCTAGAGGGCACCTACAGCGGCAGCGATGCGTTAATGAAAGAACTCAAGTCTCACGTTGTTAAAGAGATTGGGGCATTGGCACGTCCGGGAGAAATTCGATTTAGCGATGCATTGCCTAAAACGCGATCGGGAAAAATTATGCGCAGGCTGTTGCGATCGCTGGCAGCAGGTCAAGAGATTACGGGAGATACTTCAACATTAGAAGATCGCTCTGTGTTAGATAAGCTGCGCGAGGGCAGCTAAATGGATTCTAAACATCAGAACGGTAGGATAAAACTGTGCTTTATTTTACCGTTCTGATGACTCAAGGTTGCCGAATAATCAGCAAAATAACACACCAACTTGCCGTCACTGCAATAACCGCTAGGTTCAATTGCCAGAAAATATCTTGAGCAGCCATAACACAGGGAATTAATCGAACATACCAGCATTCCCTCATTTCCAGTAAAAATTAAACTTAGAAGGTTGAACGATGAGTGCATCTAGCCCCCAGTTTTTGACTGTTGAGTCCAGTGCCGGACATAAATACATAGACATTTTGCAAGACGTAATTAAGCGAATGGCAGGCAATAGTTCTAATTGCAAAAGCTTATGCATTACCTTGGTATCGGCGATCGCTGTCGTCGTTACCAATAAAGAAAAGGCAAGCTACGTCTGGATTACGCTAATTCCGGTCGTGCTATTTTGTTTTTTAGACGCTTATTACTTAGGTTTAGAACAAGGATTTCGAGTAACGTATGACGAGTTCGTTAGAAGATTGCAGAACGGCGTAGCAACAACTAAAGACCTGTTTGTCGTCATTCCTAAAGAAAAGATTAAGAAGCATCAGGCAGACGGTTCCATAACCCTAGAAATAAAGTCTTTTGCTCCGTTTCGTGGAACACTAAAAGCTTTGAGTTCTGTTGCTGTTTTTCCGTTTTACCTGACGCTCTTGGTGCTGCTTTTGTTAGGTCGGTTTCTAGCTTTTTAGCGTAGCTTTTACAAAGCTGCTGCTCGCTTAACGTGAATGTTTTTGATATGCTTTTTCACCGTGTTTTCTGCTAAAAAAAGTCGGGCAGCAATTTCTTTGTAAGAGCAACCTGCTCGCTTAAGTCGCCATACATCAGTTTCGCGTGCAGTTAAGCCGTACTTTATAGATTCAGCGATCGCCCGATACTGAGCAGATTGCGACTGATCTTCCAAAGTTACCAGAAGGCAGGCTTGAGGAAAGTTTTCCACCGTTAGCCAACGAACCCGAATCCGAATGGCACCAAGTGGGCTAGAAATTTCATCCTCAATGGTCAATGGCTGTTCAGGAAACAACTCACGGCTATCTATTACTGCCTGACAACACCGCCAAACCGAGGGTGGAATGACTTCTTGGTGAACGACATTTGAAGTAAATTGCTGACAAATTTGCAGTGCATAGCAGTTAGCATGAATTAATTCTCCTTTTGCAGAAACCATCATGACTCCGTCCATTAAGCCTTCCATAACGCCTTGTAAAAGGTTGTTAAAAGGTTGAGCAAGGCATTCCTTAGTGCTAACGGCGGCTTGAACTTCTGTTGATTGAACTAAATGAACTTGACGATTGGTAGTGCGAGTTAATGTGTTCATAACGGGGGGCTTACTGACTCTACATCAACGTGTTTGGAACTTAGTTTCAATAAACGACACTTGCCTGGTCAGTAAAAGCCCTGGTGTTCCACTACTACAACTGCGCTCAGGTTTTTGGCAAAAATGTCCTAAGATGAACCCGTTTTATTCTAAAATACTCCCAATTTTTAAACTGGTTCACCCGATCGGGTGAAGTGCGATCGGGTGAAAATCCTCAGAGACTAAAAAAAATCCTCATGCAGCAGTTCTTGAAGTTTTGTAACCCTTAAACCTACTGACAAAAAATTACCCCCAAAATCCTCTATTAATAAGGATTTTAGGGGGCAGTATTGAACAAGAAATTTTGACTTAAATCACACCCAAGTTAGACAGCCCCAAAATTACGCCTGCCCCTAAGACATGACCTAACGAAGCTGAGCCGATTACTGCAGCTAAACTGAGATCGCCAAACACGCCACCACCAGGCATTGGGGGGCCTACGTTCGGTTGTTGAATCGCAAATCTACCAATGGCGATCGCCACTATATTGCAAAAAAGCATAATGATGCCAATGGTGGGGCTCCATTCCAGGGTTCTGGGCAGAAGGGCTAGTAAGGGTAAAGTAAACAAGAGCGTGTCTCCTTAAAACTTATTAAATCACTGCAAATCTCTGAGATGGCTGCCAAGCAGGAGCATCTGTCCACAGAAAACTATTTACCAAAAAAACGTAGCCTGTAGGCACATGTCGCATTAATAGTTAACATTCTGAGAGAGATAGCTGTTGCATGATCTCATAATGTTCTGAATGCCCCATCCGCTAAACTGTCAAATATTTAACCCTACGTCCTGACTGTCCCTCCCCTAGCTCTAATTCCATGACCCATTTGATTCAAAGCATCTACACCGATGGCGCATGTTCCGGTAACCCTGGCCCTGGTGGCTGGGGCACAGTCGTCTATTTTGCGGATGGTTCTGTTCATGAACTAGGAGCGGCTGCACCCCAAACCACTAACAACCGCATGGAAATGCAAGCGGCGATCGCGGGCATTGAATATCTTCTTGCCTCTGGTCAAACTCAGCCCGTAATCCTTTACACTGACAGCGAATATGTCAAAAATGGCATTACCCAATGGATTAAAGGCTGGAAGAAGAAAGGCTGGAAAACCTCTACTGGCAAAGCTGTCTTGAACCAAGACCTCTGGGAAATTCTTGATGAACTGAGCCAGCGCACTCCTGGAATTTTGCAATGGCAATATGTCCGAGGACATTCAGGCAACATTGGCAATGAACGCTGTGATAGGATTGCTCGTACCTTTTCGTTAGGGCAAACCCCTCAGCTAAAGCAGTTAGCCAGAGAGTGCTAAGCCCTGAACACGAACCGTATTCTAGAGCACATTAACATGTGTAAAGGTCAAAGAAAATGTGGCATCTTACCTGATCGCATTCCTCTCACTCAGTGCAACTATGGTAGATTCTGCTACACCTCTGCTCTCAGATGCTCCTGACCTTCCCCGAGAAGCGCGGGTTGTACAGCTTCGTAGTTTAGTGGATACGCTACATATGGCAGATGAAATTGCTCGTCAGGGCTATCTAATTACCAGTTCAGAACTTGCAGATTTAATCGATGTTAATGCCAGCGCCGTCACTAGCCGAGGCGACAACTGGATTTGGCGCAATTGGGTCGTCTCAAGAGTTCGCCGTGAAGGGAATCAAATCCTCTGGCAGCTAGAACGAGTAGACTAAAACAAATCTCTACTTGTTGATCCCCAGTGTCTGAGAAGCTAAGGATTAGTAAATCTGGCTGAAAATTACCCCATATCTTCATCTCGCTATCATCCAAGCCTAATCTAGCAGTTGATATTTCTAAAATCTCTACGACAAAAAAAATATCGCTATATCTAGAATTTTATGCAATGCTGTTATCCACATCTAGTAGTCCGAGCCTGCTCGAAGATTAAAAAAAAGTTAAGGATGCAGCATACAAATGGTGCTCTGGAGAGGCTGAAATGTTAAAGCCAATTAAACCACGGTACAAAGTAAATTTAATAGGCTATAACTTGATCCTTCTGAACAAAAGGCAGTTAGGCAATTGACGATCGCGATCGCTGATAGTCGGCTTTTAACGCTGGCTTAATCTTAGAAAAATTTAGGGACTTGAGGGGCACAGTGGAAATAGCACTGGAAACAACACTAGAAAATTTTTGGGATCAGGTGTTGGAGCGGTTACAGCTTCAACTCAGTCGCCCTACGTTTGAAACCTGGATTAAGTCTGCAACTGCGGAAGAGTTGGATGATAAGCGTTTGGTCATTTGTACCCCAAATACGTTTGCTCGAAGCTGGATTCAGAAGTACTACTTAAAAGCGATCGCCGATGTCGTCGAAGAACTCTTGGGTCACGCGGTCGAAATTCACATCTCTGTGCGCCCTGGCTCCGAGGCAGAAACCCTCCCCGAGTCTATGGACGTACTTTGGCCGCTTCCCGTTGAACCCGTTGCTCCAGCCGGCGATCAGCCGCCTTCAACCGCTAAGCTTCGCCACACGGAGCTAAACCACAAATACGTCTTTTCCCGTTTCGTTGTCGGTGCCACCAACCGCATGGCGCACGCCGCTTCATTGGCAGTCGCCGAGTCTCCAGGGCGCGAATTTAATCCCCTGTTCCTCTGTGGTGGAGTTGGGTTAGGTAAGACCCATTTAATGCAAGCAGTCGGGCATTATCGCCTAGAAATCGATCCGAGCGCCAGAATTTTTTACGTTTCTACGGAGCAGTTTACTAATGATCTTATCTCTGCCATCCGTAAAGACAGTATGCAGAGCTTTCGTGAGCACTATCGTGCCGTAGACGTGCTGCTAGTAGACGACATTCAATTTATTGAAGGCAAAGAATATACTCAGGAAGAATTTTTTCATACTTTCAACACGCTTCACGAAGCCGGGAAACAGGTTGTTATTGCGTCCGATCGCCCCCCTAGCCAAATCCCTCGGCTGCAAGAACGCCTCTGTTCTCGCTTCTCCATGGGGCTGATTGCCGATATTCAATCTCCTGATTTAGAAACCCGGATGGCAATTCTGCAAAAGAAAGCAGAATACGAAAACATGCGCCTGCCCCGCGACGTGATTGATTACATTGCCTCTAGCTACACCACCAATATTCGAGAGCTAGAAGGAGCCTTGATTCGGGCTGTGGCATACGTGTCGATTTCGGGGTTGCCCATGACCGTCGAAAACATTGCTCCTGTCCTTAATCCCCCTAGTGACCAAGTTGAGGCTTCACCCGAATCAGTCATTAAAGCGGTGTCAGAAATGTTTAATGTTTCCATTGAAGACCTCAAGAGTAGCTCCCGTCGCCGTGAAATCAGCGTGGCAAGACAAATTGGCATGTTCCTCATGCGCCAACACACCGATTTGAGTCTGCCTAAAGTAGGAGAAGTTTTTGGTGGAAAAGACCACACAACGGTGATGTATAGCTGCGAAAAAATTGCTCAACTTAAAGAGACTGATGTTGAACTGGCTCGTAGCTTACGACAGTTGAGCGATCGCATTTCGATATCCAGTCAGCCAGAAAAATCCCGAAAGTAAGGGCGCACCCCTGAAGAGAGGATCAGGAATACTTAAGACAAGCTACATGTTTGGATTTGAATTTTACTTGCTGATGGGAGTCATTGCTGTTGTCGTCTTTTGGACGGCGGCGGCGACTGGCTTCAAGTGGTTTCAACAATATCGACTCAAACGTAGCCGTAAGGGACAAAACCGCCAAAGTTTCGTCCGTTATTTTATTGTAGAAGGAATTCCAGAAGCCATTGCGATCGAAGTATACCGATATCTTCAAAAGCTGCAATTGGTCAAAAATTTTCCAGTAAGTCCGGAAGATAACATAGAACAAGTTTATGGTTTGCAAGATGAAGACTTGACTGAGGCGATCGTTGCAATTGCACAAATCTGTAGAGTGCCTATCCCGCCCGAAAACTCGCCTCTCTGGTCTCAAGCGCATGTCTTTAGCGTTGAAGACTTAATCCGATTCATTGATTTTCTCCGCCAATCGAACTCAGGTTAATCAAAGTGACACAGATCACGTGAACCCTTTCTCTCTCAAGGTACTCTGAGCAAAAAGCTTGGAGTACCTTGATGCCGACATTGACTAACTTCCGACTGACCTTAAAAAATTCTGCATTGCCTCAACCGACGGCAGTCTTGCCTAATGCAACTTCTCCTGAAAACTCTTTCAAAGCCTCCTACTTTCGCAGGAGTCAACAGGCAACCCCTCGCCGATCTCTCAAGGCGATCGCTGATTCTGCTGGCTTAAGCAAACCAGAAGCCAAGCTTGCCAACCAGATTCAGCAATATCGCCAAGCAAACGGATTGCCTGCCATTCGCCTCTCTCAGGCTCTCACCTTAGTTGCCCATCGCCATGTGCAAGACCTGGTACAAAACGGCTCCCCCAACGCGCTCCACTCCTGGAGCGATGCCCCTTACAACTCCAGCAATCCAGCAACCTATCCCTCCATGTGGGAAGCTCCTCAGCGGCTTAAAACCGGATACTCTGGCAACGGCTATGAGATTGCCTTCTGGACTAGCACCAACAATGCTAAACCGGCTCAAGCCCTGGCTGCGTGGAAAGGTAGCCCCAGTCACAATGTCGTGATTCTCAATCGAGAAATTTGGCAACAGCCCTGGAGAGCAATGGGTGTAGGTATCCACAAAGGCTATGCTGTCGTTTGGTTTGGCAATCAGCGCGATCGCTCCGGTCAACCCTCCACCTTATAGAGACGACTTCTCCTGCAATTTTCCTAGAACTTCTTCTCGAACTCATCACGACTATGGCATAGATTGCAATTCTGTATTATCCTGGCTTACGTAAGGCAAAATGCCATTTAGTTTATAGAGAGAGATGACGATGATCGCAACGCAAAAAATCCCTGATGTTGTCTTTAAGACCCGCGTCCGCGATGAGTCGGTGGGCGGAGAAAATCCCTTCCTTTGGCAAGATCGCACCAGCCGAGAAATTTTTGCTGGGAAGCGCACTATCCTTTTCTCGTTGCCAGGGGCTTTTACGCCGACCTGTTCTACCAGCCATTTACCCCGCTACGAAGAACTATACGATGAGTTCGCTGCTCTAGGCGTTGATCAAATCATTTGCCTCTCGGTGAACGATGCTTTCGTCATGTACCAATGGGGTAAGAACATGGGCGCTAATCGCGTTGTGCTACTGCCCGACGGCAACGGCGAATTTACCCGCAAAATGGGAATGTTGGTTGATAAATCCAACCTGGGTTTTGGAATGCGGTCTTGGCGCTATTCTATGTTCGTCAATGATGGCGAAATTGAGAAAATGTTTGTTGAACCTGACTATGCTGACAACTGCCCCACCGATCCCTTTGAAGTGTCGGATGCAGACACGATGATGGCATACCTAAAGGAAGCCTCAGTTGCTAAGTAGGTTTAAACAGATTTGTTGAAATACACCATTGGTGTAAAAGAGGACAGAACATAATATGCTTCTGTCCTCTTTATTTGTCTGAGAGGGGCATTAACCCAAACTGACTGAGCAGCTTTTGTCCCTCTGTACTTTTCAGCATTTCAGCAAACTTCTCGCCTACAGGAGAACGGCTGTTATCACGCGTGTAAACAATGGCGATCGCATAGCTCAACGGGTATTGATGGTTTCTCACTAGCTCTGGCAAAATACCATAACTTCCTTTACGATCGCACAAATCAAGGGTTGGATCGATCGCTTTCCCGTCTGCCAAAGTCAACGCCTGAACGCTCTTTTGCTCTTCTTTTGCTAGCGCCAAAGGATAAACTGAACATTGTCCAAACACTTGGCTAAAGGGTGCAAAGCCAATTCCTCCGGTTTGGTAAGATTCAAAAGCTTGAATGCTAGTGCGCAGCATTTCTAAAGTCTGCAATTGTTCAATTTTGTTAGAGTCTTGCTCTTTAATAAAAGCGTCATTAGGTTGAGAATTCGCGTTATGCAGCAGTTCTCTAAATGTAGCGATCGCCCGTTGATTGCCCAGCACTTTTTGTTCAAACAAATTAATTGATTCTCCATCCAAAGGGGCGTATCGCTGAAGGGGTAAGTTAGCTCCGAACTGTTGCCAGTCTTTGGTTTTGCCTACATAAATATCTTGCAATTGATTTAAGGTAAGTTCTCCATTCAAGGCGGTTGGCAATCCTTGATCTCGTTTTGAATAGCTAAAGTTAACAAATACCGCTAAGGCATCATGCGCCACTTCTTGAGACGTTAAATCACTGGGTAATTCTTTAATCATGGGAATAACGGCAAAGGCTGCTTCTCCCGATCGCACCCTGGCGATCGCCGCTTTGACTGAATTCACCGCTTGATAATTCAACTTGAGCTTTGGCTGTGCTGCTGCCAAATAGTCTTTCAACCGTTGGTCAGTCGGCACGCCTGCCAATCCCGTTTGCTGTAAAAACTTATCCCAAATTCCGTTTTCAACAGCGGTATAAGTATATTCTCCAAGGGGTACTCCGCCCACTTCTTGCATGGAAGCAATGGGCGGGGCTACCTCTGCCGGGGCAGGCTTCACCAGCAACACCATTGCCAACTTGCCTAACGCTGCCAGCAGGAGCGCCATCAACAGTACCGCCAATGCTTTAGAAAACTGCTTCGGTTTTTTCTCCACCTCAGCATCTACCGCAAATTGGTTAATCACAGAATCAAGAGGCAGTTGCAGTAGCGCCCGACGTGCATCAGTGGCATTTTCAAAGGGTAAATCTAGCTCTAACAGTCGCAAAATATACTTCTTCAGTGGTAAATAGACTCTTGTCCACAGCCCATCATCTTTGGGTTGCAGCGGCTGTCCGTTGTCATCGATCGCCTTGCCCATCAATAGATAAAACGCAATATATCCCAGTGCTGTTAAATCTTTCGCTACCGATCCGTTCATTTCCTCAGTCTGAAAAGGTTCAAACAACCGTTCCCATAGCGATAGATCACAGAGATAAATAAAATCTCCAACGCCAAATTCTGGCTCCTTACCCTTAATAACTACTAAACTATTTAAGTTCAAGTTGCCATGCACCAATCCGGTTTGAACTTGTCCCATTGGTAACGCAAACTTCTGTTGATGTAAGAACTCTAACGTTTGCAATACTTGATCTAACACCAGTCTTACTTGCTCGGTAGACATGGCTCCTGTCTGAGAAAGGACTTGGTTCAAAGTTGCGCTAGCATCGTGCGGTTGAGTCACCAAATAGCATCGCTCTTCTCGATCATCGGCGATCGCCTCCCACGGGCTAATCAACCGGAAATCCTGACTTCGACCATCAGCCAGTGCCACACCCGCCAAGCTAATAAATGCCTCCTGCCGCTGCCGCATTTCTTCGGTATTAAAATAGCGCCGAGGCAACAGAAACTCCTTAATGACCATGGGTTGCTCGGTGCCCAATTGTACTGCCTCGTACAACCGCCCAATTCCCCGTCGTCCTAGGCAACGCACCACGCGATAGGTGCCCCGTCTACCCCAAATCTCTGCCTTCTCTGCCAGTGTTGCCGGAAACGAACAAATCCGGCAATCTTTGGTGGCACGCTCCATGGTGGCGAGGGGTTCTCGACAGTTGAGCGGATCGCCCAAGGTGCAGCGATATTGCGGATAGGGAGAGGCAGCAAACACAACGCCGGGAGGGGCGATTGCGGCTTCTTCTATGACCTCTGGCACTACCTCATCTTCTGGCTTTGGTGGAAATAACTCTGGCTTAATTTCTGATAAAATCGGCGACATCCAAGCCCACCGCGACAAGAAATTAAACTGCGTTAACCGGATTGCGATGGGGTAACGTTGCAGATAATATTTAACGACAACTTTAGGGACATTAGAAATAGCCATGTGATGACCTGGGTTAGACGAAGGTATAGAATCAGCGATCGCACGGGTCGAATCCTACTTTGCCAGGGTATCCTGAAACTTGCCAAACCCTCATTAGACATAAGTTGGAGAAAGGAACATGGCGAAAGAGCAAGTTGTGCAATTGTTTAGAACCGCTCAGGCTGATCTCACCCTTCGCGCAAACCTAAATACAGCCCCAACCATCGAAGCATTTGTGCTGATGGCGCACGAGTACGGCTACGATTTTACGGTTGAAGAGTGGCAGCAAACCGTGGGATTTGGGGTTGAGGAATTGGAATGTGAATTGTCGGAAATTCCGGGAATTTAGATTAAGCGATCGAACGTTAACAAATCAAAATTTAAGACCAAGGAATAGCTGCGCTGTTCCTTAGTCTTTTTGCGTTTCAACTCCACACCGTATAATCAAATCAATGAACTGATTCTATGGGATCTGAAGGCATGACTGCACTAACTTTACCCCTGAAAGTTGATCTAAAAAATGTTCACTTCACTGATGAACAGTTTTATCAACTTTGCATTAACAACCCTGAACTCATTGTTGAACGTGATTCTAAAGGAACATTAATTGTTATGGCACCCGTTGGCGGCGATAGCGGTAACCGAGAAGCAGATTACATTACTGATTTAAACATTTGGAATCGGCAAAGCGGACGAGGAAAGGTTTTTAGCTCCTCAACTTTATTCAAACTTCCGGGTGGTGGCGATCGATCGCCCGATGCTGCTTGGGTCGAACTTTCCCGTTGGCAAGCCTTAACTCTTGAGCAACGCCAAAAGTTTCCGCCCATCGCTCCAGATTTTGTGATCGAACTGCGTTCTCGTACTGATAGCCTGAAACCTTTGCAAGAGAAAATGCAGGAGTATATGGATAGTGGTGTGGAGCTTGGTTGGATGTTTAATCCTCAGGATCAGCAGGTAGAAATTTATCGACAGGGGCAAGAGAAAGAAGTGCGATTGCTCCCCACAAAGCTTTCTGGCGAGGAAATCTTGCCTGGATTTGAGTTGCAGGTTGAGTTGTTTAACGATGACTAAATTTTATAAAAGCAAAGATTATGACATCCTTTACATTACCTCTGAAGGTCGATCTTAAGCACGTTCACCTCAGCGATGAACAGTTTTATCAACTCTGTATTAATAACCCTGCACTAAATATTGAACGTAGCGCTCAAGGAATATTGATTGTTATGACTCCTGTTGGCGGCGATAGCGGTAACCAAGAAATGAACTTGGGCGGTGAATTATATCTATGGAATAAACAGACAAATTTAGGAAAAGTTTTTAGCTCCTCAACTTTGTTTAAGCTTCCGGGTGGTGGCGATCGATCGCCCGATGCTGCTTGGGTCGAACTTTCCCGTTGGCAAGCCTTAACTCCTGAGCAACGCCAAAAGTTTCCGCCCATCGCTCCAGATTTTGTGATCGAACTGCGTTCTCGTACTGATAGCCTGAAACCTTTGCAAGAGAAAATGCAGGAGTATATGGATAGTGGTGTGGAGCTTGGTTGGATGTTTAATCCTCAGGATCAGCAGGTAGAAATTTATCGACAGGGGCAAGAGAAAGAAGTGCGATTGCTCCCCACAAAGCTTTCTGGCGAGGAAATCTTGCCTGGATTTGAGTTGCAGGTTGAGTTGTTTGATCATGACTAATTGACTTGTGGAATGTTGAGAAGCGATCGGCAAAACATAGCTCCTCAAAGATCTGTAAGCTATGATGAGTTCGCACTAAAAGAGACTAACAAGCGGTAATAACTGTAATGGAAACCAAGCCTCCTCTTCCTCCCTTTACCTTAGAAACAGCCAAAGCCAAAGTTCAAGCCGCCGAAGACGCTTGGAACAGCCGTGACCCTGAGCGAGTTTCAATGGCGTATACTTCAGACTCCTGGTGGCGCAACCGCTCTGAGTTTTTTGTTGGACGCGATACTATCAAAGCCTTCCTTGAGCGTAAATGGGCAAAAGAACTAGACTATCGCCTTAAAAAGGAACTCTGGAGCTTTACTGACAACCGCATCTCAGTCCGGTTTGAGTACGAGTGGCATGACCAGTCAGGACAATGGTACCGCTCTCATGGTAATGAGCAGTGGGAGTTTGCTGATAACGGTTTGATGCAACGACGCGAAGCCAGTATTAATGATGTGCTGATTGAAAAGTCGGAACGTAAATTTGTATGGGAAAGGCCATAAACCTTTACTCAACCTTGCTGAATAACAAGGCAACAGGAAAATGACTCAGGATTTCTTTTAACCATAATGTGTCATTACCCTGAACCTCTCGCCCAGTGATGGCATCTAGCCAAATAGAAGAAGAGCCAGGGGGCTGAAGGATACGAGTTTCATGCCAAACTTGTTCGCCCATGGGATACTCATCTACTTTGATAACAGGGGTGAGGAAGCGAGGCGTAATGGCGATCGCCCGCATGTCTCCCAAGTCCCGCGCAAATGCGACAACGTGCTCTTTCATGCTGCCCAAAATTGTCAGCTTTTGGTATCCACCCCGTTGGAAAAGTTCTGCATGGTTGCGACGAGCTTGCAAAACTCTATGAATTAAGAAGAGCTTAAGTCTACCGTCTTCCGGCGCTTTCAAGAGTTCCTCGATCAGCTTCAAGGTATTTTTCCGCGACTTCATTTTCTTGAGAAACTCTAATCGCTGGGCAAAGTCTACGGGGCGACGGTTGTCAGGATCAACCATGCTCAAGTCCCATAGTTCTGCACCCTGATACAGATCTGGAACGCCAGGTGAAGCAAGCTTTAGCAACGTTTGCGAAAGTGAATTGCAGATGCCATAGTGTTGAATCTTCTGCTGAAAAGGATGGAAGGCTTGCAGGAATAAGTTATCCTCAGTATCTTTCAAAACGCGATCGGCAAATTCAATACAAGCATTCTCATAGTCAATGTCAGGTCTGAGCCATTCAGTGTGAACTTTTGCCTCTCGAATTGCCTTAATAAGATATTCTTTAAGGCGTTCTACAAACTGTGGATAATCAGCTTTTGTAAAGGGGAAGGTACCCAGTAATGTTTGGTAAAAGAAGTATTCGTCATTGCGATCGGGCGCATCCAATCCTTCTACACAGGTTTTGAGGGGCTCGTTCATTTGATGCCAGTTCTTTAAGTGCTCTTCCCATTCCTTGGGAATCTCTGACAGCACATTAATTCTAGCTCTAACATCTTCGCCCCGCTTGGTATCGTGTGTAGCAGTTGCGTTCATAGCATGGGGCCATTGGGCGCAGCGAACTTGATTAAAAGTGTGAAAATCATCGACCGAGATACCAAAGCAGCCTGGGTTAGAACCGACTTCATTCAGAGAAATTAGACGGTTATAAACATACATAACTGTATCTTCTACCCCTTTCGCCATCAGCGGTCCTGTATACTGCTGCAACCGCATCAGAAAATCAAGCCAGAGATCCTTGTCTTCATCAGTCAAAGAATCATCAAAATCAAGCAGCAAAAACCTCTCCATGAAAGCTAACTCGTTGGCAGAGTTGGGCGTTTTCTCTTTGGCTTTTGCCAACAGATGCTTCATGCATTCTTGGTCGGCTTTACGACTTCCTTCTCGACTGATGTAAGTTCGATAAATGGGTAATAAAGCTAGAACCTCTACCAGCGCTCGCTTTAAGCCGTACATGGTAAAGTCGCTAGCGTAGCGATGGCGTACCGATAGTTGTTTTAGTAAGTGAGCTAGATTGTCAATATCTCCAGCCAAATGTTTGCCAATAATCATTCTTTTGTTTTCGTCAACTAGCGATTCATGGGCCGTCGCACGACCTACAAAAGCGTAGTACACGGCATCAAATTCAGACTGTGATGCTTGCTGACAAAAGAGATTATTCACTTTGTTCATATAGTCATATCCAGTCGTTCCTTGAATGGGCCAACTGAGCGGCAGTTCTTCATTCTCCTCTAAAATCTTCTCAACCAGTAAATAGGCATCGGGCACCTGTTCTCTGAGGCGGATGAGATACTGCGCTGGGTCGTACAATCCATCAATGTGATCGACTCTCAAACCGCTAAATTTTCCATCTTTAACAAATTCTAAAATAAGTTGGTGGGTATGATCAAATACGTTCTGATCTTCCACTCGCATTGAAATTAAATCGTTTACTGTAAAGAACCGACGATAATTCAGTTCTTCGTTACCAACCTTCCAATAAGATAGCCGAAAAAACTGTTCCGAAAGCAATCCATCTAAACGAGTAAAGCTCTCTGGCTTGCCAGCTTCGCCATTAATGAGTTTAATATTATTTTCAATAAATTCTCGAATCTCAGGACTATCATTCCATAGATCCCAGAGCATTCTTTTAATAAATACAATTTGGTCATAACGTTCTCGCCCTTCTTCGCCCGAAGGAATATACTTCACGGCGTATAGGACTCCCAGCATCTTTACAAAATTAGAGTCATCTCTGCCTAATTTTTCACGTAAAGTACCTAGATCATGAATTAGAACCTGAATATAAGATTCAACACGTAATGGAAATTTAAGATCATAGTAATTTAAGGAAAGTCCGTCTTCCTCATACCGAATTTGAAGTTCGCCGCTTTCTAAGCAATCACCATAAAATTTCCCTAAGAACGGGGCTAAAACACGCCCTCGCAGATCAGCATAATGATGATCCCAGTTGATATCAAAAAAGTTGTGAAATTCTGAATCGGAACCATTTTCTAAAACATCGACCAGCATTTTGTTTTGACTGTCGAACGCCATATGGTTGGGTACGATGTCTTGCAGCCAGCCGATTTCGTGTTTCTTTAGAGTTTGGGTCAATTCTTCAAACTTTTCTAAGCCGCCTAGTTCGGGGTTGATTTCTTGAGGATTGACAACATCGTAGCCGTGGGTGCTACCTTTTCTGGCTGTAAAGATGGGCGAGGCATAGAGATCAGAAATTCCTAATTCGCTGAGGTAAGGGGCGATCGCCATTGCGGCTTGAAAATTAAAGCCTGAGTGGAATTGAATCCGGTAAGTGACCAAGGGAATCTGCATCATGATTTTGGATCTCGGATTTTAGATTTTGGACTGAGCCTTGGTAACGAAAAACTAATAAGCTTGACGATTAATAGACTATATTTTGACTTTCAGGTTACCAAATTATGGGAGGCGATCGCTCTTCCCAGAATTATACCTGTCCTAATTGCCTATCATTGCTCTGCCTTTAGGAATAGCTTCCCACCCCATCAAAGGTTAGGTAGAGCGCTTTTAAGTGTTGCACCCGTAAACGACCACACTATAGGGACTCATATCAAGTTCCTGCTGTGGTACGGTCGTACCGCGTTCAGATGGAATCACGTCAGGTAGGTAAGAACCCATACCGTTCCAGGCTTCATCAGTTGAGTCGAGCAGTTTTTTCCAAGTGCCTGACGGTAGGGTTAACTTAAATTTAGCAGCGTTAGAGCTAAAGTTCAGTAGGCACAAAACTTGGTGATTTTGATGCCAACGGCGTAGTTTCAGGATATGTTCTGCCTCCAAGACTGAAACCTCTACACTTTGACGATCGGAATAGCAGAGGGCGGGGTTTGCTGCCCGCAATTGTAGAAGCTTTTGGTAGAACTGCCATAGAGATTGATGAGGTTGAACCTGGCGGAGTTCCCAATTAAGTTTTGAAGCTTCAAATGTGGCGATCGCTTGGGGGTCAGGCGGTTCTCCTGCTTCTTGAAATGCAGCAAATTCTTCTTTTCTGCCTGCCCGCACGGCTTCTACTAATTGGGGATCGGTGTGGCTGATGAAGAAGAGAAATGGGGCAGTTTCACCATATTCCTCGCCCATGAATAACATCGGAATAGAGGGCGAAAGCAGGGTAGCAGCGGCGGCTAGCTTTTGTGATTCAAACGATAGCAGATGGGAAAAGCGATCGCCATTCATGCGGTTGCCCACTTGATCATGATTCTGTGCAAAGACTACAAACTGGCTGGGCGAACAGTCTACGGCTCTGTCACCGTGTTGGCGCAGCCTATGCCGCGAGTAGTCCCACGTATGCACAAAGTTTTCCCGATAGGCTTTAGCAAGCTGCGCAAGTCCGCCATAGCCTATTTCATAATCCTCATAATATCCCTCTTGTTCTTCTGTTAACAACACGTGCAGTATATGATGAAAATCATCGTTCCACTGAGCATCCATGCCATATCCTCCCACTGATACTGGGCGGATAATTCGCGGATCATTTAGATCACTTTCTGCAATTAAATACCGAGGTCTTTGCTGTTCTGACAGAAGCGTTGTTGCTTCCATCATTTCTTGTAAAATATGTTTTGCCCCAAAGTCATAAATGGCATGAATTGCATCCAGCCGCAACCCGTCTATATGAAAGGTTTCCAACCAGTACAAGACGTTCTGCACAAAATAGTGTCGGACTCCATCGCTATATGCCCCGTCATAGTTGACAGCACTTCCCCAAGGCGTTTTGTATTTTTCGGTGAAGTAAGTCCCCAGCCCCCAAAGATAATTTCCTTCAGGTCCTAAATGGTTGTAGACCACATCTAAAATGACGGCAATTCCTTGAGTGTGACAAGCATTGATAAATTGCTTAAAGCCGTCTACTCCTCCGTAAGAATTTTGCACCGCGTAGGGATACACGCCATCGTAACCCCAATTGCGATCGCCCGGAAACTGCGCTACTGGCATAATCTCAATGGTATTAATTCCTAATTCTCGCAGATCGGGCAAGCGAGGGATAATGGCTGCAAAGGTACCTTCCGATGTAAACGTGCCAACATGGAGTTCATAGATCACGCTCTCAGCCCAAGGAATTCCTGTCCAGTTTTCATCTGTCCAAGCGAACGCGGTGTGGTCAACGACTGCGGATGGCCCGTGTACACCTTGAGGCTGAGATTGGGATGCCGGATCGGCACAATCGCGCGCTGTTTCGCAGATACCGCCAGGGTCACCATCCAACTGATAAAAATACAGACTGCCAGGTTCAATTTCGATCGTTCCTTGCCAATACCCGTCATTACATTGAAGTGGAATTAATTGCTCGGTTGGGGCAACAATGTGAAGTGCCACTTGGTTAATTAGAGGTGCCCAAAAGGTGAATTGGCATTGGCGCGCTGCTTCGCAGGTATCGCCAGGGTCGCCAAGGTAGTGGGAGCCGAGTTTCATCATAGGAAAACACGAGGGGGACTCCTTTCAATATTCCACATTTTGAGTTACCTGTCCTCCCAGTCTGGTGTTTGTCTTGCCTAACTCACATCCTTTTTTCTTTCAAAGTCTGGTGTTGCTAAATAAAAGCATGAATCTATTCAAAGCCCCTTTCTTTTAGGAGAGGGGTCTAGGGAGAGGGCTCCGCTGCGTTGTAGAAACCTAACCCCTTCCCTATAAGGACGGAGGAACCGGATTTTCATAGCATCATTCAGCAACGCCCATCAGTCAACCCGTACAAGCAATACACGATCGCATCAATCAGGCGATCGCACCGCTTCAATGGCAAACTATGCACTTAGCAGCGGTAAATCGAGAGTCTGGAGATTAAGGGCATCAACATTTTTAGAGTAATTGTCGATTGTGATAGCGACTACTTTGCCTTGAGAATCATAATCTAGAATTAAGTCGTCGGTAATTGCGTCGGTAGAAGCAACAAACTTACTGGTTAGCTCGATCGCCAATGTATCCGTTTCAGGAAAGTATTGAATCTTCATTGTGATTCCTCGCCTCGCTGTTGTCGTTTGTAAAAGTTGCGATCGCACAGGAGAATTAGAATTGAGATTTATTGCTGCAAGATCGCAACTAGTTTGGCAATAACCTCATTGATCTTGCTTGTGGTTAAAGTCCCTATTTTATAGGCAATGATTTGTTCATTAGCGGTGAACAGTCGGTTAACTTTAACGTAGCTATTTCTATCCAGATTTCCTGCTTCAAAGTCATCATTTGAAATAGCTATTGTATATTTATCGTTCGTTGTTTGGCTCGTAATTAGGCAAAGGATAAAATCATTTCAGCTGAGTGTTGCAACTACCAAAGCAGGTCGTCTTTTAGCATTGGTTAGATCGGAAAATGGGAAAGGAACAACGACAACATCCCCTTTTATAAATGTTGCCATGCCTCATCCTCTTGAGGGGTTAACCAATCTTCTGCTAGCAATGGTTCGCTTAACAGACTGGTTTCTAGTTGTTCCTGCTGGATTTCTCTAGCTTTGACGAACAATAAAAAATCTAAGACTTCTTTGAGAGTTGAATCAGAAGTTTTATCAATTTCATCGAGTAATTTTTCTTTAATGTTAGTACTCATATTGTAAGTTCCGTTTCCTCGCTATTTGTACGTCCTTCCACGATCGCCCTCTCCTCTTCAGTCAATCCATATAATCGATAGACGATCGCATCAATCAGGCGATCTCATCGTATCTTTTTAAGATTCCTATGACATTGAGTAACCAAGGGTGAACAGCACAGTTGTTTCTAAGGCTACGATTGTTTCGGGCTTCAGTTGTCCTAACTTCTTGATCAATCGAGTTTTATCTAGAACACGAATTTGATGACACAGGGCGACAGACTCTTGATTTAATCCTCCTTCGCCGCTAGAAACTTGAATGCAGGTAGGAAGCGCGGCGCGACGCAGATTGCTAGTGACGGGAATTGTGATGACAGTTGTGGTGAATTTGGACAGGGTATTTTCTTGAAAGATGATTATGGGTCGAATACCCGCTTGCTCTGAACCTTGAGTTGGGTTCAGGTTTGCCAGCCACACTTCCCCACGCGCGATCGCCATCATTGATCCTCTCGTTGCAGCAGTTCAGCATAATCTGCCATACCAACTTCTGCGAGTTCTCGATCGTCTTGAGCAAATTCTTGGTATAGATTGGCAGATTGATGTAAATCAGTTACTTTTGTCTGAAATTGGTTACGAAATTTAATGAATTCAATAAATTCTGCAATTTGCTTTAGCTGTGTATCGTTGAATTGATCGATTTCTTGCTTAATAGTTTCTTTGGTCACTTGCATATCACTTCTCCTTTAAAGAATCAATCAGGTTTACTTGCCTTCCACGATCGCCCTCTCCTCTTCAGTCAATCCATATAATCGATAGACGATCGCATCAATCAGGCGATTGTACCAGTTGCAAACTATGCACTTAGCAGCGGTAAATCGAGAGTCTGGAGATTGAAGGCATCAACATTTTTAGAGTAATTGTCGATTGTGATAGCGACTACTTTACCTTGAGAATCATAATCCAGGATTAGATCATCGGTAATTGCGTCGGTAGAAACAACAGGTTTTTGGGTTAGAGGATGTTTGAAAAGTCAGCTAGTCGGTAAAAAAGCTCTCTCAGTGTAAGCTGCGAATAGAAAGCACGCAGCACCGAGAAAGCAATATGAGTAAAGCATATCCCAGCAATCTGACTACTGG
>JAHHII010000026.1 GCA_019358855.1 Timaviella obliquedivisa GSE-PSE-MK23-08B
CCATGCTTGACTACATCTTCGCTACCACAACTGGGGCAGACGACTGTTTCAACTGCCATATTCGATGATGCTGACGACACTACTCCTCAATTATCGCATGACTTCCACAGGTCTAGAACACTACCCGATTGATTATGACCCGGTTCTGCTGGCGATCGGTCAGGGAGCATTAGGAACGATGGGCAATCGGTTGCGTTGGATCGAGGCAGATCTAACGCAAGAGGTCTGGGTAGAACAGCTTGGTGAAACTCAAGTTGATGCAGTTTTAACAACAACAGCATTGCACTGGCTACCGATTGATCGGCTAGTATATCTCTATCAAAAACTGGGTCAAATTGTGCGTCCAGGTGGTGTATTTCTAAATGGTGATCATCTCTACTTTCCACCGCACTTAACTACACTTCAACGCTTAGCAAAGGCAATGCAAACGCAGCAGGAAAAGCAGGCATTCTCAGTTGAAAATCAAGAGGATTGGCAGCAGTGGTGGCAGGCGATCGGGCAAGAGTTAGAACTCAAAGATTTGCTAACAGAAAGACATCGACGCTTTCAACCTCGCTTTACTGAGAATGAACCAACGCTTGCCATTCATGAAGCAGCACTGCAAGAAGCGGGATTCCGAGAAGTTGGTACAATTTGGCAGCAATTTGACGATCAAATTCTCCTAGCTATACGCTAGTTCTTAAGTATTTGCGGAAACAATGTTTTAGTTAACCCTCTCCTAAGAAACAATTTGAGCTGAAATGCTGATACAGATAAGCTTTAGACATTTCTCAGTTTATTTGTCAACGGCCGCAAGAGCTAGGGTCGAACAGTAACCGGAACGGTTAACTCAAAAGGTTGAAAGTCATCTTCTTTAGATTCTCCAGTCAGTACAAGTTGGTAGGTTCCTGGAGTAGGGAAAGTAATACTTGTGCTAATAGGTCGTTCATGTCCTTCAACTTCAGTTTCAGAGAGGTGAGGATAGGCAATAGGTTGATTTCGCGCGTCATAAACGACCAAATTACAGTTGCAATTAGATAAGGGAATGGTTTCGCCATCGGGGTGAGATAAGTGAAACCAAGTTACACTAGGAATCTTGGTATAAGGAGAATCATCGGGTTCTAAATGAACGGTCACCTGAACAGTTCCAACCGTTAGATGTTGATGGGCGATCGCGTTTGAGGAATTAATCAGAAGGCTAGCTGGAATTAGTAACCCAGCTACAAATAATAAGATAGATTGACGCATAGTAACCTCAAAGTATGAGCGATGTAGGAATCCTTAAAATGAGATACACCCGCAGCACTTCTCAAGGCAAGTCACAGTTTTCTTGCGCTGATTAAATCAATTCTTCTGATTAAATCAATTCTTCAGGTTTGAAAAGCCTGGATCGAACCTGCTTAATGTCTAACAAACTTCTGCGATCGCCCTCATTTTGAATGAGAGGATAGAACTGCAATAACGTACAACCTCAATTTACTCTCTAAGTAGGAACATTCAGTCTAGCTCTGTATTCAAACTTAGCGGAGTAGTTAGATTGAACCCTGAGTCTAACAGATTATTTAATTGAAACCACACTTTTAATAGTTCCAATTAATATGCTGTCGCTATTAAAAAACAACGGATATACACACTAAAACTAATATACTGTCATAACTATCTCCCGTCCGGAACAAAATTGCTAGTTGCTCTATAGTGATGGTAAATCAACGCTTTCAGATAAATAATCTCCAAATTTGCCATTACTAACTTCTATTTGCTATGGTGCTATGGTGTGTTTTGATTGAAATGGTTTCACAGAATGAGTTGAGTGTGTGTTGTTAGCAATTTTTAGTTGCTGCGGCCAATTCTCTGTTGAGTTATCAGAACAGGAACGTAAAGTATTATGTCTAGTCAAGGTTGCTTTACAGCGACCAAAATTCCACACGAGCAAATTTATAGATTGCTCAAAAAGTTATTTTGGTTAAAAGTAGCTTTTCAAATCTGTCTTTATCAGGAGCATCGCCATGCAAAATCTCTTCTTACTAAAGGATGGCGAACGCAATGGGTTTACAATCGACAAAAAACACACAGACTCAGGGAGAAACTTCTACATCTGATCAAAGTCAGCGTAAGCAGATTAAACAAGAGATCCAACAGAGGATTCATGAAACACTTCAGATTGCTAAAGATTTACCGTCAAATGCCTGTTTAAGTGAAGTCAGAAGTAGACTTTTGGCAGTTCAACTCTACTGTCAATCTGTAGGAAAAACATTCATGTTTATTGAGGAATGTATTACTTGTGATCAGTATGACTTGGGGGGAAATCATGACGATAAGGCAACTTTATTCCGTGGTCCTAGTGAAGCAGCCTCAGTTGCAATCTGTATAACAAATGAAGGTTCCCTACTCCATCGAAATGATTGTCCTTGGAGAATTTACAGGCACATGAGAGATGTTAATCCTGTGGAACATCTCTCATGTATATCGATCAGATAAGAACTTTGATGGCGTAAAGTCTAAACATTGACGAGCTTACGAGGGTGAACTTCATATTTCCCCCTCATGAATTCTGTCTTTCGATTAGAGAGTCAAGTTATCTGCATAGACTAGTCGAGTTGCCGATCGCTGCTCAAACAGCATATATTCTTCCATGATGCTCCAGAAAAAAGCCCGTAGAGTTTTCCGTCGTGCTTCGGCTGGAATCGTGTAATCGAACGGCGAATCGCACCGCTTGATCTTGGCTAGGTGGCTATCGCAACCACAGCCATGTTCACTGAAATAACCGTGATGGCTTGATATACTGTCAATCAAACGCCGCAGCATGGATACATAGCCCCCATGCAGAATGGCATCAAACTGTCGGGCAATACCCAGATCTTGTTCACTAAAACGGAACGATCGCACTTCAAACAGATCCGATCGTTGCAAGGGATGGAGGAATGTCCAATAGAATGTAGCAGGTACATCATATTTAAGTTCATCAAACAAGTCCTTCACCACGTTCACTAGAGCGATTCGCTCAGGTTGCTGAACATCACTAGCCTCTACTTCACTCTGAATATGTTGTAGGTCTGGATAGTTCTCTGGCAGAAATGCTTCACCGTAGTGAAAGACAGCTTCCCAAGCTAGTTGTCCGTTTCCTTCCCGATAAGCGTCTTTAAGATGTTTTGCATCAGGACGCTCCAAAAACAGGATATGTCCATTCTGGTTCTTTGCCAAAAAGACCTGTGCCATCGCAGTGTACACGCGAGGCTCCGTCATCCACTCTCCTTGTGCAATCCGTTGCCAATTCTCTGGCATAAATTCGAGGGGAACAGCGGGTTCACCATTAATCGTTGTTAGAAGTGAACCCTGTGTAGTAGTTGCTGCTGATGGCATAAGAGAAATCTCCTGAGTTTAGATACACCCTTCACATTAGTCATTACGAGCAAGAGAAATTTATTGCTAGTCATTAGGTTACATCATCTCACGATGTAACCTAATGACTAACTTGAAGTTGCAGTATTGCTGAATTGCAGCATAAAAATCTGCTTCCTTTGCTCTCTTAGAAGTTGAGTTTCATACTTTCGTTCAGCAAAGCTGAAACCTCTACCGATGCAGGCAGAGAGTCAACAGCGGCAGGAATGCGGTCATTATCCATACGAAGATTACACCCTGTCCTTTGTAAGACGGCTCTGCTTCAGTTAATAAAGTTTCAATGCGTTCCTCCAGGCGGTTTGCTGAAGCGGTAGCGGTAGTGCCAAAAGCAGCGCAATTAATTTCGGAGTGTATTAAAGGATCTTTGACTACTAACAACAATGTTTCTGCCAGCAGCAGCGCATCGACTTTCTGGGCAGCCCATTGATCGGCACGCAGTTCGCGTAGTAGCAATAGTTCTTGCCACAGAATGTTGGAATAAGGGAGCCATCTAGTAGCTTGACGTAACCAGCCCAGCCAGAAAAACCAGAAGGTATCTCGATAATAATGGTGAGCTGCCTCATGAGTCAGGACTGCCTCAATTTGGGCATCGTTGAACGAGGTTAGCAATCCACGACTTATGACTAGTTTAGAATTCCAAAAACCCACTTGGGCTGCAAATAAGGCAGGTGTATCAAGAAGATGTCCGACTGTTTTTTGAAAATTAAAGAGATTATAGGTTTGAACCGTCTGGATCGATCGCCATCCTCCTACCATTAAGCCTATCAACCGCAAACCTGTATATCCCAAAAAGCTCAGCGCCAATAGATAACCGATCCAGCCCACAGGTAACCCCAACATATAGCCATCTGTGCCCATCAGCATTACCGCCAAAGCCGTTGTAATCAGCAGCAGTGGCGGTAGTAGGAACAGACTAAGCGCCCATTGCCAACGGCTTGACCAGGGTCGCTGACCTGGGCGTTGAGGGCTGCACAACCGGATACAAAAGACTGCTGCTAGTGAAAGTAGAATGAAGCTGAGATGCATTTAGGCTTCCTCCTCGGCTTGACGAGTTTGACGGATAGATTTTAGGCGTTGGGCGATCGCTTCTATTTTTTCAACGCTTGCCCGATCTAATTCATCAGCGAAAGCTGCCACTACGTCAGGATTCCCAATCGCCAAAAACCGCTGAAGCTGATTATGCGCCTGCAATGCCTGCGCTTCTGCTTGAGATACTAAGGGTCGCCAGCGAAACGCCCGATCCTGGCGATCGCACGTCAGCCAGCCTTTCTGGGTCAACCGCCCTAATACTGTAGTCACCGAGGCATAGGCTAACTCGCGGTCAGGATTAGTGAGAATGCGATCGTGAATATCTTTGACCGATGCAGAGCCAAGTGCCCAAATCATCTCTAGAATTTCTGATTCTAAAGGACCCAGGGAAAGCTGTTTGGGAGAAGGTTCGGGGAGAGGAGCCATTGAGGGCGATCGGGAGCTAGGAACAATGTATCTTAGTTGAGACACGTCTTAGTTTAAACAAGTATGAGCGCCAGGAAAATAATTTCCTCATATATTTTAGAATCTGTTCTGTTTCAGAATCTTACAAAGTTGGATGTTTGACAGCTTGTCTTTTGACTTTGCTGACAGTAGTTCGGCATTATCTGAGAAGAGATTTAACAAATTTCGTTAGCTCTACAGAAAAATACTTCTCGGACTTAGAAGCTGTTTTCGTTTCCCCCGCGTGGGGTGATTAGGGGTTGTCTGCTCAGCAGGTCATTCTGATTACCCTGCCTTTTTAGTGCCTTACTTTTCTAGTAAATATCGACGAACGAGGAAGAACATGAAAAAATCACTCTCGACTATTTTTCTAGCCTTAGCGATCACCACTTTTATCTTCAGCCGTCCGGTCATGGCGGTGGACGTAGCGGATGGAGCCAAGATTTTTGGCGCAAACTGTGCGGCTTGCCACATGGGCGGAGGTAACATGGTTAACCCCGCTAAAACTCTTAAGAAAGATGTGTTAGACAAATACGAAATGGCATCTCTGGTGGCAATTACTACTCAGGTAACTAATGGCAAAAATGCAATGCCTTCCTTTAAGGGAAAACTGACTCCTGAACAAATTGAGAACGTGTCTTCTTATGTGCTGGAACAGTCTGAGAAAGGCTGGTAATTGACAAGGTTCAGATTCTTACCCTAAATCCCTTTCCCAGAGCGGGAGAGGGACTTTGAATTCTAGCCATCTCTACTGGGATATTCATGCTGTTGCAGAAACTGCTCATTGTTCTTTTGGCGATCGCACTGTGGATCACGCCTCTGCTCGCCTTTGCAGATGAAGCGCCCCTCATTCCAGAAACCGCTAAAGAGGTCTTCCGTGCCGGAGTTTTAGCCTTTCAGAAAGAAGATTATGCTGCCGCAATAAAGCAATTTAATCAAGCCATTCAATTAGATGTCAAATATGCAGCAGCCTACAGCGATCGCTGCCTTTCTTACCTCCAATTAGAAAATTACGCAGCCGCCGCTCTCGACTGCACCCAAGCTTTAGCACTCAATCCTAACAACGTCGAAACTTACTTAAATCGGGGCTTAGCGCACTACAAATCTGGCGAATTTGCTGAAGCGATCGCCGACTATACCCAAGTTCTACAACTTAAGCCCAGTGATTATCGCGCCTACTACAATCGAGGTCTAGCCGAGGTCGAGCTAGCGGCATACCGAGACTCAATTGTGGATTACGGACAGGCGCTTCGTCAGGCTTCACCTTTAGATCGGCTGACCTTGGCAGAAATCTACAATGATCGAGGGTTGGCGCAGTTGCTGTTAAACGAGCAGCAAGGGGCGATCGCCGATTTTACACAAGCCCTTCAATTCAACGATGCCAATACCCGCGCCTACTACAATCGGGGCTGTGCCTATCATCAAAAGGGCAACCGCATTGCTGCACTGGATGATTTCAACCAAGTCTTACAGCGCGATCCTGGCGATGTCAAAACGTATGTCAGCCGGGGCTTATTGCACCAAGAAATGGGGGAAATGGGAGAAGCGCTCGCCGATCTACAACAGGCGGCTAAGTCTTTGAGCCAGCAGGGAGCGATGACGGATTATCAGCAGGTTTTGAAGATAATTAAGAATATGTTGCCTGGAACGATAGCTTTTGGATAGTTTTTGGATAGCGCTCGTTTGCAGTGATAAATACACCTTTATTTAGCAACGGTTGTTGTGCAGAATTAGATCAAACTGTCTTACCACAGCCAGATCTTTTTTACTGAAGCGGAATGAGCGAACTTCAAACAGGTTTGCCTGCTGGAGGGTACAACCGATTTGACAAAAAGGGATACTCAAGATTTTTTCTAAACTGAGCTTGCTCTTCTAAAGATTCTCTAAATGTTTGACAGGGTGTCTTTTGACAGCTTTTTGTTAAGTGCGGGATACTGGCGCAGATTTGTCATGGGGAAAAGTAATTGATATGAGTGGATCTGCAATGGCTTCAAATGCCACATCAACTCCTGCCTCTCCGAGTAATCGGTTCTACCGCACCATCTGGCGCTGGCATTTCTATGCTGGTTTGCTCGTCATCCCTTTTATGCTAATTCTGGCAACCACAGGCATCATTTATCTCTTCAAGCCTCAGCTCGACGCTGCTATGTATCACAACCTGATGTTTGTGCAGCCAAGCACTACAGCCATTCCATTCACACAGCAGATACAGAGCGCACAGAGGGCTTTTTCAGGTGCAACAGTGAGTCAGGTCATGCCTAATGTTGCGCCTGACCGCAGCAGCGAAGTACTGTTAACCACAGCCGACCAACAGAATCTGAGAGTGTTTGTTAACCCCCATAACGGGCAGACCTTGGGCGCTCTTGATGAGAAGAACAACCTGCAAGCGATCGTTCGCAAGATCCATGGGGAGCTGTTGATTGGTGATACAGGCAGTTATTTAGTCGAACTAGCCGTCTGCTGGACGCTGGTTCTGTTAATTTCTGGGCTGTATCTCTGGATTCCCCGCAACCGATTCTCAGTGATGGGCACCCTGCTTCCCAGGCTGTGGAGTCAAAATAAGCGCGTTTTCTGGCGGGACTTACACGCCGTTCCTGGCTTTTACGGCATTCTTCTGATTGGGTTTCTAATTCTTACAGGATTACCCTGGACCGCATTTTGGGGGAATACGTTCTCTAAAGTGATGGGCACCTTTCCTGCCCAAATGTGGGACGACGTTCCCAAATCAACGGTATTGACGGGTTCTCTCAACCAGAACAGCCAGGTCGTTCCCTGGGCAGCAGAACAAATTCCTATGCTCCAATCCACCGTTCCTGGACACAGTAACCACTTAGGGCAGACGGGGGCGATCGTTCCCGCGAATGGAATAGTTGAGAATACTCTGGTTAACCTCAACTCTATGATCGCGCTGGCTCAATCAAAAGGGGCTCCTCCTGGCTTCAGCATGACTTTGCCGGACGGCGAAACTGGCGTCTATACGGTTTCCGCATTCCCCAACGATCCGACACAGGAAGTGACAATGCACATTGACCAGTACAGCGGCAAAGTGCTGGCAGATGTGCGCTGGAAAGATTATGGGTTGGTTTCCAAAGCAGTCGAGATGGGAACTGCAATTCACATGGGGAAAATGTTTGGATGGGTGAATCAGTTCGTCATGCTAATCGCGGCATTAATTGCGATCTTGCTCTCGATCACGGGATCTGTAATGTGGTGGCAGCGCCGTCCGAAAGAAGCAGGATTGCTGGGTGCGCCAGCCATGCCGCCCTATGTACAAAGCTGGCGAGTGCCGTTAGCTATCGTTGCGGTTCTGGGACTGGCATTCCCTCTGGTCGGTCTGTCGCTGGTCATTGTGCTAGTGCTGGACTACTTTGTGTTGTCTCGTATCCCTGCACTGAAGCGAATTTTTGATTGAGTCTTGATAGCTTCCGCCCCAGATCGAACAAGCCATTGACCTAGGGGCAATTTGTATTTGTTTCTGAAATTAAGGTTTGCAGTAGCAAGGATATATTGAAGAATGGAATCTTCAAAGAAACAGAAAAAATTGTCTGTTGGAATCGGTGCTCGTGGAGTGGTAGCAATCGGTGTTTCAGCACATGGGGTAGTGGCAATCAGTGTTTCATCTCACGGTATTGTTGCCTTTGGCGTTGTGGCAATGGGCGTTTTTTCGTTTGGTTTCGTATCAATGGGGTTGCTGAGTGCAGGCTTGGTTTCAATGGGAATTGTTGCCTTTGGTCAACAGACTATGAGCTTGACTCAGACCCAATCAGCTTCTTCTCAACCCGCGCATCATCATATGCCTGGAATGAAAATGCCCTGATCGGATCACTTATTGGCGTATGGTTAAACTCAGCAGAGTATTCACTCACCCCGCTGAGTTTAACCATACGCCAGCAATGGCGATCCCCTCAATCAGCCCTCACCCACCGATGCGATCGATCTCGAACGCGAACCCAAACGCCCCGCAGCCCACCTGGAAGTCGAGGAACTAGCGTTGATTCAACAAGCGCTAGAGTTGCTGGTTTTGACGCAGTTAAGGGATCGGGCGATCGTCGCTATTCTCAGTCATGGATTCTCAGTCATGGATTGTATGCCTCTGAAGTCTCTGCCCTCAATATCGAGCAGGAATAGTAAGGTTTTGACGGTTCACCCTTCTAAAGGGCAGAACTATTATTAGAGGGAAATTTTCCGCATATCCCCCCAATTAAGGTGGATCGCAAGAATCTTTCCGTATATCACGCTGATTTGTACGGCTGCGTAGACAAGGATTATTGGACACATTGCCGATGGCTCTGGCTCACTCCCGCATGGAACCCGAATCACTACCCGGAACCGACGATAGTTGGCTGTATTGGGTTGACTTCTCAACTCCAGATTCTCCAGGGGAGAGAGCTCTTTAAACACTTATGGAATCTAGCGTCCTTGTTTCGTATATAAATATAAAATCTGTTTTATAGCGATCGCGGACTTGCCCGAAGCCCTTTCAAGATAAAGGTTCTGCATCACTGTCTTAAAAAACGGAGACAACACCCCCCAAAACTCCGCTTTGTTGGAGGGCCAGCTAAGCTTGGGCACTGAACGGGATCGACAAAATCACCCAAACGTAACCTGGGTGGAATCTAGCTGATTAACTTGAGGTTTGAATGCGCCTAACAGAGTAGTATCTATGCTGCCGATCGCCTCCTCTGAATCTCTCTCTGGTCAGCTTCTGGAAGTTCTTTGAGAGCTTGCCAAATCGCTTCCAGTGCCGCTTCATCGCCCTCAGCATCTCGCAACATCTCCAACCCATCCGCGACCGAGGATTCATCAAAATCTGGTGAGGCTTCTGTCAGCCGCCGCCGTGCTGCCTCTAAAAGGCGATCGCGGAATGGGTTAGCCATCCCCGAAACCTGATAGATCTGATCGCGCTTCCCCACTATCCCCGGTCGGGCGATCGCCTCTCCCTTCAGCCCCAACTTGATCAACAGCTTATTGCAAATCTCTACGGGGGTTTGACTCGGCTTAATTTCTAGCCCTAGCCAACAGTGGATTTCGGATTTCCACTTTAGTGCTGCTGCTTTAATGGCGATCGCCACACAACACCCCTCGCCCGTCCCGGATCAGCCTGGAGCGATCCAGCGATCGTCCCCCGAATCCCAAACGTTCTTTCTTCCTTTCCTCTTCATCGTTTCAAAGCGGATGTCCCAACTCTCAATAGAGTGAAGTGGAGCACCCGCTTTATTTTTTTGCTCCTATCCTTTTTTCCGTTTAGATTCAAACGCCCTGCCCTCAAACTTACAAATCTCAGGCTCGAAGTCTACCCAATTTTTCAAGGCAGCTTAGATGAGTATAAGTACTTAAAAATTGAGTTGAGACACTTTTGAGCCAAGTTGAGCCAGGACAGTTATATTTCCTAGTCAATAGAAAGTCTTCTTTCTCAATAGTGAGCCATTAATGAGAATGTGGTGAGACACTTTTGAGCTAAGTTGAGACGCTTTGAGACGCTTTGAGACACTTTTGAGCCAAGTTGAGACACAGAGAAAGAACGATTCTTGCGCGTCAATGAGATGGATTTATGCACGCAGTACGCTCAATTGTGTTACTTTTTTGGAATGACTCTGAATCTATTTCAGTCACAATTTTTTTGAGCTGTACTAGTATCAAGTACTAATAGCAGTTGAGCCAGAATATGTGGTTGTGTCGCAAGTACTTTTTAGTGACAAACGAAGTATCTCATTCGCGTTCCGTTAAGCGCTAATTCCAAAGAGTTCTTCGATAAACTTCGCTTGAGACACATTGTCCCCTTTGCTGATTCCTTTCACCTGTCCTTTACGAATCATACTCAGGGCTTCGATGCCTCTTAAGGTTTGTCTTGCCGTATTGAATGACCCGAATCCCATCATTGGCTTTGTCAGTCGCTTGATGTTGCGGTGATCCTGCTCGATGATGTTATTCATATGCTTGCTCTGGCGCAATTCCGTCTCTGCTGCCAGCGTTTCATCCGCTTTCAGGGCTTCGACTGCCACCGGGTAGGCAGCATTCTTATCCACCGTGATCACTCGCAGTTTTTGAGTGTGTTTCGCTTTCAGCACTTTCCGAAAGAAGCAGGCGGCAGCTTTGCCGTCTCGCTTAGTACTCAGCATGAAGTCCAACGTGTTACCCATTGAATCGACGGCGCGGTAAAGGTATTTCCACGCTCCTTTCACTTCGATGTAAGTCTCGCCCACTCTCCATGAGTCATTCGTGGGTTCAAGAACGGTCGAATGCGTTTGTCCAGTTCAGGGGCAAATTTCAGCACCCAGCGGTTAAGGGTGGAATGATCGACCTCGACTCTTCGCTCTGCAACTCAATCATCTTCCAACACCGATGGTTTGATTTGTTGGACAAGAGCAAAAAACACGTGTAAATTTGTAGTTAATCCTGTGGGAATTGAATGGGAAAATCTTTGACCGGAAAAACCAAGAAAGCCTCGCCGAATCTCAACTCTATTCAAGTCTGTCCAGGCAAAGATCTTTTCTTTGTATAATAATGCCTTGCTGGTTTAAAGCAATTTGGTCAAATTCCAAGTTTTCACCAGCCTGAAATGATTTTACCAACGGGGGGAGTTGATAGGTAAGACACACTTGCTGCAAGGAAGACCCAAGCTGATCAACATCCTCGATTTTTTCATCCAGATAGCATTTAGAACCGTCTTTTTGTATAACGTTGTAGCTGGAGAAGTACCCACCTCCTCCAACCTGAACTCTGTACTGCCAGATTTCGACAATATTTTGGTAGAGAAAGACCTCAACTTTGGGATTCCGCTCATCTACAAAACCATGTTCAAAAACGCTGATTGCCCGAGTTCCTAGCTTGCGTATTTCTTGCCGGATTCGCGTAGTAAAAAAAGTAATTCCCATTATGATTAAGCCAAGTAACCCAATCAAAAAAATGGACATGGACAGAGATTCTTTCAGAAATTCTTTTTGAACAATTGGAAATATTGATACAAGCAAAATGAGTCCCGCTATAGCAGTGATCGAATTGCTCCAAATGCTCGATTTCGCTTGTCTTCCGTCCCAGTTCGAGGTTTCAAGCAAGCTTCCAAGATGATAGTGAGTGGCAATTTCATTCAAGTCAGTTTTAGTCATTAAAACTCTCCGATTGTAATTGTTTGCGAGGTTGAACCGAGGCAGTGAGAAAATAGCGAAGTGCTGCCATAGCAGTTCCCAAACAAGCAAGGTACGTCCGGCGTTTGAGAAAAAGGGGCTTAAGCTCCTTTTTTGCACCACACTGGATTGAGAAGCACTATATTAGGATGTCATGGTCTTTCAGATGTTGCAGCGTTTTACCGATATCTGGAAGAGTCAGGTCGAAAATCGGCGCTAGGATAAACTCCAGCACAGCTTCTCAGAATTTGAATAAAGTTGAGTTTAGAAAAGCTAAGTCGTTTGGTTAGGACGACTTAGCTTTTCATCGGTTTGCCAAACCTACAAGACAAAACCGAGATTAAACGATGACGATGTTGGCACTGTTAACCCCCAACAAGTTCAAGCCAGGTGACAGTTGAGCAATCTGCGTGGTCGGGAATCCCGGTCCACTCCGGCTACCATCTCGATCGAAGGATAAAGTACCCGTCCCAGGGTTGTAGGTGAAGTAATCGTCAAGGTCGGCTGGACCTGTCCCAATGTTGAAATTGCCGGGTGCAAGAGGTCCCAGGGGGAGCTGAGGCGGGACTCCAGGATTGAGGACGAAGAACTGCGATTGATCGATCTGGATCACGTCGTTCCCCGGAGAGAAGTCGGTAATGGTCGTGTTAACTCCGAAGACATTATCAAGCCTGAAGGCATCTCGCCCTGCACCGCCAGTCAAAAGATTGTTGCCCTCCCCACCAATCAAAACATCATTACCGCTTCCCCCTACCAAAACGTCGTTGCCTGCGCCACCCGTCAGGGTATCGTTGCCATCACCGCCAGCGAGCCGATCGTTGCCATCACCGCCGTCGAGCGTATCGTTGTCTGCACCGCCGTCGAGCGTGTCGTTTCCGTTACCACCCCGGAGGATATCATTGCCTGCAAAACCTCTGAGGATGTCATCGCCGCCGAAGCCAAGAATCAGATCGTTGTTGACAGTACCATTCAGGTTGTTGTTGTTGTTGTTACCAGGAACGAGAGCCATTTGAATTTGTTTCCTTAAGAACTTGACACCTCTCGTTCTAGCGATCGATCGTCAATTCACCGTATGGAATACCGTCAAAACATCGTCAAATTGGAAGTTTTTTTCTTTATTTTGTAAATAGTTTTGGTTTACTTAGTGTCACGAAGTGTTCCATCACTAAGCGGTGAACAAAAAGGTAGTTTCCTCCTGCTTTGCGCAAGAAAGTTCGTTCCGCCGCATAGTCGAGAAATGCAGCATAATTCCAGGGCATGACTTTACTGCGATACAAAAGATAGCGAATTGCTAAATGCTGGATGCAGGCTAAACCGCCACAAATTAGCCAGCAAGCCGTTCCACTTTCGATCGCTGAACCCAGCCCTTTACCCACGCCGCTTGACCAACCCATCGTTGCCCCATAGCCAATGCCATTCGCCAGCCCAAACGGAATCCCGATCGCCAAGCTCATCCACAGCGCGCCCCACAGGGAATGACGGATTCCTTGATTAGGCATGATTTTGGTTTCAATTTCGCTGCTGGTGAAGCCGCCAGCGATCGCCACCATCAGCCCGACACCCAGGCTCATCACCCAGCCGTATGTCACTTCATAGCCAATTCCATACACGACTCCGAAAACCAACCCGAGCGCGATCGCCAAATTGAGGCCGAGGCGCGATCGTGACCATGACCATCGCCAGACTTCTAGCAAAACCACGCGATCGGGCTGTAGAAATCGCCATGCGCCAATTGCTGTACACAAAGTCACGATCAAGACAACGCCCAAGCCCAAGCGCAGTCCCAGAAACAACCCGATCGCCCAGCCCTGACTGATTCCTGCGACAAGGCCAATCCGAACCGCATCGCCAATCGATCGCCATTTTGAATCAGCGATTGTTAATTCACGCACAGGAGCGTGAAATCCAACAACGACAAGGCTGAAGAGGAAACTGGTAATGATTCCCACCATCAATCCAACTTCTAGTCCGTGCATCATGCCCTGCAAGCCGTGACTCAGCCAGGGGACGACACCATTTGCCCATCCCGGCGCTAATCCTAAGTTGAGACCAACGCCCATGCCGCCAGCGATTCCCATCAGCAGGGCAACCATGACGGTTTCGATCGCTAGCAGCCCGCGTCGCTGTCCGTTTGAGAGCAAACAATCGGGCTGTAGCCGTTCAATCAAAAACAGGGTTTGGTCGCGCCGTACTAAGGTTTGAGCCAGCCATGTTAGCCAGTGAACGACTTGATCTGATCCATAGGGCTGTTCCGCACCTCGATGCACTAGCATTCTCTGGATGTAAGCCGCAAATAGCTGATCTCGCCACTGCTGGGAAGAAACCTGAAGCTGTAGCGCCTCAAGGGTTTGATCTTGGCAAGCGATCGCAATCATATTCACCATCAGCGGCGTACTGGCTAATTCTTGAAGCGCAAGATCCTGCTGCAAGATAGACCTGACTCCCGCTAGCCGATTGCCCGATCGCGCTAGATAGCTGTCCGTCTGGGCAAGCGTCAGGGGCTGCACCAAAACAGCACCATTGAGTTGCAAACGCTGCGTCAGTGCCTCGTAGTCGATCGCTCTACTACACACCACCAGATTCGTGAGCCAGTCAGTTGTCCGAAACTGGTTGATCGCTTCCACACAAGCTTCTCGCTGGCTCAAAGCCACTTCATCCAACCCATCCAAAAGCGGCAAGATTTTAGATGTTGCGATCCAGTCTTGAGCAAGCTGCTGAGGCACCTGATAGCGAAGCTGAAGCTCATTCACCAGCCAGGTTGACAATGAGCCAGCAGCCCACGATGAAAGATTGAAGACTACAGGCATCGGATAATGGGGATCTTGGGCAGCTTGAACGAGGAGCGATCGCGCCAAATCCAGCAGCAGCGTCGTTTTGCCTGCACCAGGCATACCGAGAATCAGAAACGAGTGGTTGAACTGTTCATACACGTCAATCATTTTTATTTCTGGTGCTAAAACTCGCGAAGATCGATCGACGTGCATCAGCAAGTTCCAAGGCTGTGCTATGGCATCAGAACGTTCTTCTAAACCTAAGTCCATTAACGCTGCGTTATAGAGCGAGTTTTCAAGAGCACCCTTGATCCAGAAAACATGAACTTTTTCCAACATTCTGTGCCGATTGAGTTGATCGGGTTTGTCAAGAGGAACTGGAGGCGGTTGAGCGACCGACCGGAAATCCTTCTGAATATCCGTCTGTAAGCCAATGGCAGGTTGATTTAACGGTATTTTGACGATCGGTTCTTCTAGATGCAAGGCTCGATCGGTAGAGCAGAACGGTTCAAACAACTCTGCTTCCAAACATTTAGGAATAGTGATTGACGGTGCAGATGCTGTCCGAGAATTTCTCGACAAAGCGGATAAAACAGGTAAGGTTTCATCTGTCCGAGTAAAAGAGCCGTTACGAATTTGCTCATACAGTTCTGTTGTAATCTCATCAGGTTCGGTCTCAAGTTGAGTGGCGAGAATTTGAGAGCAGGTTTTGTATTGCTGTACTGCTGCACTGCGCTGTCCACAATAAGTGAAGACCTGCATCAAGCATTGATGAGCAAATTCATTCCAAGGCTCCAACTCTACTAGTCGCTGGGCGTGGCGCTGTAGCTGCGGCCAGTTTTGGTGATGACTGTAATAGATTGCCAGACTGGTGCAAGCATCAACTGCTAGACCATGCAACCGCTCGCGAGTGAGAATAATCCACTCCTCAAACGCTTCGCTATCAAACGTCTTGACCTCAGCCAAAAAATCTCCTCGGTAAAGATCGATCGCCTGCTTAAGCTGCACAACTGCCTCACCGCTCAACTCGCTAGCAGCTTGTGGATCGAGGGAAATACTTTTCAGCAGCGTCAAGAAGTCGGTCACATCTAAGCTGTAACTGCTGTTAGGGTCGAACTGAATCGTTTGGCGCGTGGTGAGTAGAAAGGGCGTGGCTGATTGGCGATCGCTCAAGAGATGACGCAGTGTGGTTAAGGTTTGGCGCAGATTACCACGTGCCCGTTCCTCAGTAGAATCTATCCAAAATAGAGCCGCCAATGTTTCTCGACGACGAGGTTGATTCGCTTCTACAACCAGGTAGACAAACAATGCCCAGACCTTATTGTAGGCAAAATTCGTGAGCGCCGCTTCATCTAGGCTGACTTGTAGCGATCCCAGTAGTGATACAGAAAGTCTCACCATCAGTGATTGTCTCTCGAAATTTTGCTTAAAGGGTTGATGTCTGTGTTCAGAGTAGAAACTTGCCTTCTATTTGTCGGTCTGAAAAAGTCATAGAAAGTATGGAATGTCCAACATTGCTACTTAGATAGCGATCGGTACAACTGTCCAAGCGCCGAACGGACAAAGCTTTGTACAAATGCACTATTAACCCGGACATGAAAGACAACGTACATTGAAAGATAAGCTACTCAACATTTAACTTGCAAGTAGCCCATTTCCTTTGTTCTTCACTTTTCGTTGCCACTTAATCTTTAGTTCTCCTTGATTCAGGAGTCGATCCAGTAGCTCTCTCAATTCTTCCACCGATTGGAATAATCGATGCGCGATAAACTCCTTACAAAAGTGCCAGACCAACTCAATCAGGTTGTAATCTGGGCTGTAAGGGGGCAAAAACCACAATTCTAGATTGGGGCATTCCTCAGATAGCCGAGCCATCACTTCCTGCTTTTTGTGGTAACTTGCATTGTCTAGAATGATTACAACTCGCATCTCACTTTGCTCAAACTCGATTTCAACATTGCCCTTCCCAATCCATTCTTGCTTGACAAACTGGTTCAGCTTGAACATATTCTCATAGAAACTATCTCCGTTACCTTGCTCGATGAAATAGCATTGTTGATGACGGTCATGGTAGCGTAGTCCACCCATCACATTGACTCGTCCTCGACTCCGCTTTCCAGGTAGTTGCTTTCGTTTCCCTTGCTTTCCCCATTGTTTCCGGCGAATCACTCGCAAGCTAAATCCACTTTCATCCCAAAACCAGACCTGGAGTTGCTCCGAAGACGATTCTGTCGCCGCCAATTCCGCCTCTAACTGCGCCTTAAATGTTCGCCGTTTCTCAGGATCTTGCTTCTCCTCTAGGCTGTACTTTGCCCAGAGGTAACCGTACTTTTTTTGGCGTAAGATTCTCCCCACTTGGACACTGCTGAGCTTAATTTGAGTTTCCTTTTCTAAATGTAAGGCTAATCGAGCCGTTGACCAGCGCCCAAATTCATACCCTAACTCGCTCGGTGATTGCTCGACCACCACCAGCAATTGTTCAATATAGGCATCTGTCGCCTTGCGATAATTGCCTTTTGAGCGTTGGTCTTTGAAGCTCTCTAAATCATCGGGATTCCCGCAAACGCACCAATGAGCGACGCTGCGGTAAGAACATCCAATAAAATCCACGATTTCTTCATAGGTCTTGCCATCATTTCTCAGCAGCAACATCAAAATCCGCTGTCGTTGATGAGCATCCTCGCTCTCTCGAAGAGCATTTTGGAGGTTTTCTTGTTGGAGCGGACTGAGAAATTTAGGAACTGGCATCGGTTTAATTCGATTATCTTCTAGTCCCTATTTTACCCAGCTTTATGTATTCTAGATGATAGTCAGCTTACCCGCCTAAAGTAACTCCCATACTGGAATAACTATAAATCTCTCCTGGAGGCAAGGTGAACGGAGGCATACGATCGGGGATATAATTGTTCTAAGGGAGTCATCTCTGTGGCAGTAGGAGCAAGAATGCCAAGCAAGCGCTGACTCGTGCCCTCGGTTTGAGTCATTAAATTGGCAGCATCAATTGGTTCCTTATAGAAACTCTGGATTTTGAATGCTTGTAGATATGAATTAATATCAGCTTTAAGATCTAGCAATCCCCGTTCATAGAACTGCATGATCGCTGTATGAGTAAATAATTTGGAAATAGAGGCAACCCGAAATAAAGTGCGATCGCCATCTATAGGTATTTTCTGGTCTGGATCAGCGAAGCCATACCCTTTGACAAAAAAGAGTTTACTATCCTTAACAGCCGAAACTACACCCCCTAAAGCGTGCTCCTGTTCCATCTCTTGAGGCAAAAATGAATCGAGAAATGCTTCTAATTCCTGTGGATCATTAAGTCCTGGATTGGGTTGAGTTTCGCTAGGATCGACTGGAGGCTCAGGAGGGGATGTTGGAAAGGGAATAATGTTTTGGGGCTGCGCAATTGCACTAGTTGGATAGAAAGCCATCACACCCACTAAAAAGCATGACAGCAACGCGATCGCGCTAATGACGACCTGAACCAATACTTGATTAGTGCAGGGTTTCATTCTCTTCTCCTCAGTTTCCCAAATCCGTTTGTCACTCATGAGGCTGGATAATTCGTCGATAGCGAGCTTCAATTAATAAATAAATACTGTAAGAGATTAATCCGAGGGAGACGGTGCCCAAGAGCCAACGACCAAACATCTGCTGTGATAAAACCGTTAACACACCGTCTAATCCTTTCGCTTCACTGGCATTTGCATGAAGAGCAGCTAACACCAAAAATAGCCCAATGATGTCAAACATAATCCCGCGAGCGGCAATTCCAAATTGCCCAATCCATTTTGCCCATTTGCGTTCTGTCTGAGTCATTTGATGTTGCTCAAAATGGCGTTGAAATTTAGCTTGATAAGCTTCGTAGAGATAAAAAATTCCCACTGCAATCACCATTAACCCTACGGCTCCAACCATCCACCGCCCAAAGGGTTAAGCCATAAGTCGGCTTGTCCAAAATTGGGTTGCATTAATATCACTCCTATCAATATCCATAATGAGCTTCACTGCTGTTAACGCTAATCCGGTATAGGCGATCGCACTAAAGGCATAGCCAAGACGTTGCCCCACCCGCTTTACACTCATTTTTTTAGCAGAATGCTCTGGATCAAACACAGTTTTAACAACGCACCAAAGAACGTAACCCATTAAGCCGATCGCCACTAAAACCAGCAGAAACTTTCCGAAAGGCTGACTCAAAATAGTTGTTAATGCACCACTTGTACCAGTTTTTCTGCCTCCTGTAGTAAAAGCTGCTTGTGCCGCCAATAGACCAACAATAAAGTAAGCGATGCCTTTTGCAGCATAGCCAAATCGGGCAAGATGTCTACCCAAGGATGGGCTGCTGCTTGTCGTGCAGATTGTTCAAGATCGGGGCGGGTCATAGGAATTACTTTAGAGATGTAATTGAGAAGTGTGATTGATTTTGTGAGCTACGATTTTGCTTGCAGTGTAAACACAGTTAGTTCGGGAGAGCAGTTAAAGCGAATGGGGAGATGACTAAAACCAATGCCACGATTGATATACAATCGATTTTCAGGATTGCCGTAGCCCGGAATCCAACCGGATACCCGTACGGTATCACCTTTGATTTCGGAGAGCCATGACCAGCTTGATTTATCCTCCACAAACGTCATCCATGACCACTCTGGCATAAAGGGAATACGAACCTGTCCGCCATGAGTATGCCCTGCCACTGCAACTGGGGCTGTGTTTGCAGGAAGGGCACCAAAGGAAGCGGGATTGTGCATCAAAACGAAGCGGGCAGCATTATTGGGAACCTGAGCGATCGCCTTAAGTGGCTCGGATTGTTTAGGAAAATAAGCTCCAATGCCCACTAGGTAAAGGCTCTCATTTTCAGAAGATTGCCCCGTCTGTGGCAGAATAACCGCCTCATTTTTCAATACAGGAATACCGATCGCTTCTAATGCTTGCTGAATTTGCTCGGCTCGTTGGATAGCGGCTGCATCAGGATCAGCAAGTTTTGTCATTTCATAATCATGATTTCCCAATACCGCGTAGGTAGGAATTTGTGCAGCAGTCAATGGGCGCACCAATTCAATAATTTGATTAAGCTCCGGTGTTAAATTTTTTCCTGGCTTGTAAACAAAATCTCCCGCGATTAACGCAGCAGCAGGGCGATCGGCAACAATTCGAGCGATCGACTTTTCAATGGTGCTAATATTTGCCATCCACATTCCGACTTGGAAATCTGACACTACAGCAATTTGGTTTCCTTGCCAAGATTGGGGCAGAGCAGGAATTTCAGCAACTACAACATTGCGATCGAGAAGATAAGGCTCGATCAAGCCCCAAGCTAGCAGCACAAGTAAGCAACTTCCTACACCTAACACTAAATATTTAATTCGTTTCCATAAATGACTCATTGTTCAATCACTAGTTATTTCTTAATTAATAATTGTTCTGTCCAATCACCAGCGCCTAGTGATCGTAAGGAAATTTGTTTGGAAAATATGCGTCAGCCGCCTCCAGAACCTCTTAGAACTCCTGTTAATTGCAACAAATAAATAAATGCAAATACAGCAAAGAATAAGCCTGCAAGCAACGTTCCCCAGAAAGAAAATCCTGTAGGACGCAGTTTCTTTGGCAACATCCGGTAATTAAGGAAAAGCGTCAGTCCAGCCACGACGGGAATGTGTGCCGCTTCGATCGCCCCGGCAGTCTGCAATAAAGCAACAGGTGTACCAAAAAAAAGATAAACTGCGATCGGTAAAACCGCTAACAAGAATACAATGTAAAACTTCCGCAGAAACTTCTCATTCGTCCACTGACCCTCACGGATGCCAAACTCTTGCAGGAGAATTCGCGTACCATCAGCAAACATCCGTCCAAAGCCATCCTGCACCGATAATGTCGTACTACAAAAAGTAATAAATACGATCGCAATCATGAACCAAAAACCAAACGGACCCCAGATGTTTCCAAGCAAAGTTCCTAATGTTTCTGCTACCTGATTTTCTTCAGGAACTATTCCCTCCGGGCGCAACAACTGGGCACCTAAAATTAAAAATGCCAATGCTGCCAGCAATGCTCCAATCACCGCTAACGTATTGGAGAAAGTCATTAACTTAACCCAGCCTTGCAATCGCTGCTGCTGTTCCGAATCAAGCTGTTTGACATCAAGAGGTTCTTCTTGCTGAAGCGCCGTTGCTCCATACCCCCGCGCCTCTACCCAGTAGGAGTACCACATCATTCCAGCCGCACCTGCTAACATAAACCCCAACCAAGGCAAAACTTCTTGGTACTGCGCATTCGGAGGAATCTGTGGTATTAGACCAGAAGCTAACTCTCGGACATTAGGGAAGACTAAGAGTGCAGCGATAACAATGGCAAGGGTACGGGCAATTCCTATCAGTGAGGAAATCTTTTCGACAACATGGTACTGCCCCAAAAACACGATCGCCGCTGTCACTAAAATAATAATGATTGTCCAGAGTTGAACAGTTCCACCTATCACTAAAATTAAAGCTGTTGCTGCTGCTCCTGCCAGCCCTGCAACCGTCGAAATTGCCACAGCAAACTGAGGAACAAGAATTAGCCAAACTGCCCAATTTTTAAAGCCAGGTAGTTGTTTAAATCCTTCTAAAATTGTTGCTCCTGTGCAAACGGTAAAGCGTCCAACCTCGCGGTTAATAAACCATTTCAAAATAACGGCTGCAAGTAGTGCCCATAGCAGAGTATATCCATAAAGGGCAGCAATTCGCGGCGTAAATAAGAGTTCTCCAGAACCTGCCGCAGACAGCATCCAGATAAAGCCTGGTCCCAGCCAATTTAATTGCTCTGTCCCGTGTGGCGGTGGGGGAATT
Source organism: Timaviella obliquedivisa GSE-PSE-MK23-08B (assembly GCA_019358855.1). Taxonomy (NCBI): domain Bacteria; kingdom Bacillati; phylum Cyanobacteriota; class Cyanophyceae; order Oculatellales; family Oculatellaceae; genus Timaviella; species Timaviella obliquedivisa. The sequence continues at coordinate 21,574 of JAHHII010000026.1, forward strand.
TGTTGATTCTGCGAATCTAGATAGGATAATTGAGATGAAGTCTGAACTTGAGGCTGATAGTTCATCCGGGGTCGCTCCTGGCTCTGATCCTGCTAAAAATAAGCGGGCTTTCAGGCGATCACCCCTTTCATACAGCCCGTCCTGTTACGTCTCAAAATTTCAAGCTGGTATTTTACAAATGATAATGTGAAAGGAGTTGGCATGATGCATTACAACTACACGAACTCCTTTCACTGCTCATTCAATCTTTATTACTTTGCACCGTCTGGAATCGCTGAAGGATAGACCTCTTCCGCAACCAGCACAGGTTTATTGCTGTACTCAGCTTCTAACACCTGCTGAATGCCAGTATCCCAGTTGAAGTCATATTCGCGCTCTAAATCAGCAACAACAAAAGGACGCAACACACCCGTCACTGCAACTTTCTCACCGTCACGAATTGCTGGCAAAGCCCCAGTTGTAGGGGTTGCGCGAATGACTAGCAAGTCTTCTGCACCAAACAAACGATCCTCATCTAAAGTGAATGCGTTTGCACCCTGAATGTCTCCAACTTCACCTGTAACCGCAAGAGGCTTACCATAGTACTGCTCAGGCTCACTAGTCAATTCACCAGGCTTTGGAGCAACGGCAAGCGACTGAGCGATGATTGCGGGTTGGTTCTCGTATTCTACATAAAGATCTGGGTCTAGACCCAAAGTGAATTCGCGTTCAACATCTGCAAGCACGAAATTGCGAACTTGACCCGTAGCTTGAATATCCACCCCATCTTCCGGGAAGACAAAGGGTTCCCCTGAGGCATTCACAACCAAAATTGGGTTACTGCCAAAGAATTGCTCATCCTCGATTGTGAATGTACTAGGACTAATTTTCTCGATCGGTTCACTTCTAATGGTCACAGTCTGACCGATGTACCGATTCGTATTCTCAGCAACATCTTCTGTAGTCACGTTGGTTTGAGCTTGAGGTGTAGAGGCTTGAGGGGTGGGAGTCGTGCAACCCGTTAATAAAGCTGTAACGAACGCCAAACCCATAGTGCTTTTTACTGCCCAGCTTTTAGCAGAAGAATTTCCGAAGCTGTACTTTTTAGATTTCTGAACTTTCATTACTGTAACCTCCTAAATGGTCAATTCATCACTGACGTTAACAATCGAACTGTATTCTCAATCTTCTTCAATCTCTTTACGTTCTCTGGTTCTCTCTTCTCTAAAATTGTTTTAACAACGTTTTTCCCTATGATTATTGCCGGAATTAAATTCCTTGAATTTGTTACACATCCCTCTAGGAGAAAGATAAAATAGGCGAATTATTTTCGTTGTAAAAGCGAGGATCGAGCCTCAAAAAAGAACGTTATATTTAGAGACGCAGTGCTCATGCAGATCGGCGATCGCGCATCCGCTGCTCATAGGAACGGAACCTAGGATCATTGAGAGCGTAGAGGTAAGGTTCTTGCTGATAGCTGTAGGGTACACTAATTAAACCTTGAGAAACAACTGAGGGCGGAACTAGAGGGCGGTAGGATGACCGAACCCTCTCCTCATAATCATTATCAATCTTCAGGTCATCACTGAACTCAGGCAATTTTTCCACTTGCTCTTTAGTCAAACCAGAAACATAAAGCCTTTTCTGATCATAGTTTAGGCGCGCTAAGCCTACAGGGAGCAAGATGTCCTTCCCAAATACCCAGAACCCGGTATCGATAATGAAATAACGGAATTGTCCATCTTCTTCATCGACTAGCATACCCTTGACTGAGCCTACTTTATCCCGATCATCGTCATTTGTATCGTTCACATACACTGAAAAACTGGTGATGTCGTGTCCATCAAATAAGTCTTTCGTATGGTCAGGATAGTAGTCATTCATTTTCATTAGTGCCATGTTTATTTCTCCACCAAACAATTTACTTTGTATTAACTTTTAACTGAGAGAACCTTCGTTTTGCAGTTATAAGCCTTCGTCACACATATTGCTAGATCTGGTATACAATCGTGCATCCCAGTTAGGTACATCTTGTTCAGGCAATAAACGCAAAGGTGATATAAATGTCTTACAACTATTAAGTAAAGTTGTATGTAAGTCGTATGTAAGTATTATATGAGATGAAGGTGAAAAATCTAGTAGCAAGTGGGAAAATTTGAGGAAATTCTGCTCATAGGAATAGTTCTTTTGAACCCGTTATCTATCATATCCACTACTGTCACCTATCGTTAGTCACAAGTGTGGATTTGAGAGCTTTTTTATATAATAAGAGAAAGTAGTTAGTGATATGAAGATAAGGAATTGGTAATTGCTCAACTCGGTTCAAATAGAGACAGATGCTGGGATAGAGCCTTCTAAATTGCTTCAAAAGCTGACAAGCCTTGTCGCTTACCCGTATTGACTACCGAACGGACGACCACAAATTAATCTCGTCCCTAATCAGAACGAAAGCCGTGTGTCACTTTGCGAAACACCACACTCATGTGAATCCCTTGCTCACTAGAATTATTAGTCGGTGGAATCATCGCATCTTCTAGAAAGAGAAATACGTTGCACCTGCAAACTGGGACTGGGTAAAGATGGCATTCCACAGGTCTAGAACACTACCCATACCTCGATTCAGCAATGCTGCATTTGCCTCATCTGCAACAAATCTCTCAAACAGAAATTCCAACTGCTATAGCTAACTGCGTTTTACATTGCTCATAATAAAGCGACTTTTGGGCATGGTTGGCATTCTCGACAAGCTAACTTCTAGATTTTGTTCAGGTACGTTATAGTGAACTGAATTAACTAAGAAATCTAATGCCGTTTTCATCAGCTCAATCGTAATCCATTCTCCAGCACAGCGATGGCTAGTATAGTAATCACCTCCTCCTTGTGGAATAAAATTAAAGCTGCTATCGTTCCACTGCCGAAAGCGCTCTGGTCGAAATTCCTCTGGGTTTTCCCATAGAGCAGGATCGTGGTTGGTGCCATACAAATCGAGCAATACCTGAACTTTTTCAGGAAAATAGTACTCCTGCCAATTAAAGGCATGGCGTGTGCGAGCTACTATAGCGGGAAAAAATGGATAAAAGCGACGGACTTCTTGGGTAAATAGCTCTCGATAGTCGGCTTCATCTTTTAGTTTCTGACGACACTCTGGGTATTCATGTAAGGCTAAGGCTGCAAACGTAACATATCGGGCGATCGCTACAACGGGGCGGATTATATTAATTAGATCTACGACAGCCCCATGCAGGTCTAATAAGTTGCCTTCTGGTGTCCGATGCGAAGCAAACGCATAGGCAGCACTATCTTCAGGTACTTCTAACTCGTGCGCCCGAATTTTCTTGATAATTCCCCCAATCCATTTTTCAGATTGCTCCCGTCCTCGTCTACCCTGCAAATACCTCAAAGCAATGCCGCCTGCCCCATCAATCATTGCAGCCAGATCTTGAGTTCGTTGCTTAACTTCTGCCTCTAACAAGGGCACTCCTGACCAAGCACACACTGCCCGACAAAAAACCTCATTGGCTGCGTCAAAAAGCACCACGCGATCGCGCTGTTCCCATTCTTGGGCTGCTTTATGCCACTCCTGGCGCGTCAATTCAGCAAGCTGCGCCCTGTGTTCTGGTGCCATCAATGACATAAAGATTTGTTTGCGTTGTCGGTGGGTTTCACCATCCAAACCTTGTACGCCACCTTCGCCTACTAGCGTTTTTTGAACTCGTTTAGGCATAGCATTCTCACGAAAAAATTTTTCGGTGTCGTAAAAAACTTTTGCTGCCGCTTCTCCCCTAAAACAGATCGTTTTCTTCAACAAAATCCGCGTTTGAAAAATATTAGTCTGATATCGCTCACATCGATTTGAGATGAATCGATAGCCCTCAGATAGCAGAAATACTGTACTGTCGATAGTCCGCTCGGTAGGAATTTCGCGCATAAATCCTATGATTTAACTCCGTAGAAGGTAACGGGAGAAGGTAACGAGGCGATCGCAATCTTATATCATCAATTAGCCATGAGAATCAGCTATGAGATATCGCCAGAATGATACAAAAATTACCTTGAGATTAAATCAACCTAGGAGTAGAAGTATTTTCTGTTCGATCGATCGTCTAACTATCCTAGACAAGAACTTACAACGATTAGCAACACTTATTCAGTCGTTAGTATTACTCCTCTCACCCAAGTTATGTACCCAATGGAGGACGGAACTTTACTTTTACAAAAGCTAAGCTCACAAATAATAAACTCTTAAATCAATATACGTACGACCGTACCTCTAAAACCGGAAGTATTCAATCTAAATTGCAAGTAACTAAGCTAATCAACATTTAACTTGCAAGTATTGCATTTCCTTTATTCTTCACCTTTCGCTTCCACTGAATATTCAGTTCTCCATGATTGATGAGTCGGTCGAGTAAGTCTCTTAATTCACCGACCGATTGAAATAATCGATGGGCAATGAATTCTTTGCAAGAATGCCAGACTAATTCAATCAGGTTGTAATCTGGACTATAGGGCGGTAAAAACCAAAGTTCTAGATTTGGACATTCAGACGATATCTGAAGGATCACCTCCTGTTTCTGGTGATAACTCGCATTGTCTAAGACGATCAAAATCCTCGCTCCATTCTGCTGGAACTCACATTCAAGATTGCCCTTCTCTACCCATTCCTGCATCACATACTGATTCAGATTAACCATACTCTCAAGGAAGCTATCCCCGTTTCCTTGCTCAATAAAATAGCATTTTTGTTTTCGGTCACTATAGCGCAGACCACCCATCATATTAACTCGTTCACGACTCCGTTTCCCAAGTAGCGCTTTTCGTTTTCCTCTCTTGCCCCATTGTTTTCGCCGAATCACCCGCAAACTGAAGCCACTTTCATCCCAAAACCAGATTTGAAGCCTCTCTGGTGAGGCTTTTGAGCGCGCTAATGCTTGCTCTAATTTCTCCTTAAATGCTGCCCGCTTTTCACGGTCTTGCTTCTCCTCTAGGCTATACTTTGCCCAGAGGTATGCGTACTTTTTTTGCACCAATATCCTCCCCACTTGAACACTGCTCATCTTAATCTGGGTGGTCTCTTCTAAATGCTTTGCCAATCGTGCAGTCGTCCATCGTCCAAATTCATATCCCAACTCCATCGGGGTTTGTTCAACCACCCGCAGTAATTGTTCGATGTACTCAGGCGTTGCCTTTCGATAGTTTCCTTGCGCTCGTCCGTCTTTGAGACTCTCTAGATCATCGGGGTTGCCATGGACGCACCAATAGGCGACACTCCGATAGGAACAGCCAATGAAATCCATAATCTCTTCATAGGTCTTGCCATCATTCCTCAATAGCAACATCAATACCCGCTGTCGTTGATGCGAATCCTCACTCTCTCGTAGTGCATTTTGGAGGGTATCTTGTTGAACGGAACTCAGAAATTTAGAAACTGGCATCGCTTTCTAGAAGACGAATTATACTTCCTATTTTATCCGATTTTATGCATTCTAGATGAGGATTCAGCTTATAGAACCCATTTGACATCTTCTAGCTCCTGCTTTAAGGTGCTTGAAGCCGTCTAATCTAGCGACCATGACATATTCCAGCAGCCTCACCGATGCCGAATGGGAAATCTTTGAACCTCTGTTACTTCAGAGTCTTCCGCCCAAGAAGAAGACTCGACCTTCAAATTGGACAAAGC
>JAHHII010000027.1 GCA_019358855.1 Timaviella obliquedivisa GSE-PSE-MK23-08B
CAGTAGTCAGATTGCTGGGATATGCTTTACTCATATTGCTTTCTCGGTGCTGCGTGCTTTCTATTCGCAGCTTACACTGAGAGAGCTTTTTTACCGACTAGCTGACTTTTCAAACATCCTCTTAGAATTAGATCGGCAACTGGCTTGGCTGTTTCATGAAATCCAAGGGGTTGAGCAACAATGTGAGATCTTCATTTCAGATAACTGCTCCACCGATGGCACTCCCGAAATTATTCAAAAGTGGCAAGCAGTCTTCACTAATACCTCATTTACAACTAACCGAAACCTCGAAAACATATTTGGAGTTCCTAACTTAGCGCTTTGTTTGCAAGCTGCAAAGGGAAAATTTGTTTGGACAATTGGTGATGATGATCGAATTAAACTTGGAACGCTGTCTCACGTCTTAAACTTACTGAAGCAGAATCCAGATCTGGCTATGCTTTATCTTAACTTTAATGGGTATGACGAGCGTACCTGTGAGTCGGTGAACGTTAATGATATCCCCGATGATCATTGGTTAGATGCAAGCTTTGCAGCGACATGCAAAAATGGTCAAGCCGTCTTTGAACACTGCATAGAACAAAACTTTGGGGCTGTCATTTTTTTGACTGCAACTATCTATCGCACACAGTTTGTTCAGGAGGCTTTGCGCCGATGGCCAGAAAGTAAGGACAACTGGGGCGGACAAGGCTTTTGGACGGGTTTTTGTGCGACCCAAGGTCAGGTCATGATTACTCCTGACAACTATGTTGAATGTAAGCTTGGAGTCAGCCATTGGCAGCAGGAAGGACTGAATTGGTCAAAGATTGGTCATCGTGATATTCCAGAAGTTTTTCTGAAGCTTGAAGCAAGGGCTGGCTATTCTCGGCAGTTCTGCAAAAAAATGGTATTGAAGAACTACAAAGACATTCAAAGTAAGGTTACTCACATTACTACTCACGTAAAAACATTCCTAAAGTGGCCTCGGGTGGCCGTCTCTTTAGTCTTTCTCCTACTATTTTAGGCTTGCTCAGTTCTTCTTCTAACTCTTATGCTCCAAACAATCAAAAAAGTTATGAGAGATTCTTTAAATTCAGTCGAACATCCCCTATTAAGTTGAGTTACTGCAACATCTAGAATCCTGCCGCTTTGTCGCTCTTCAGAACCAAGAAGTCGGCGATCGTGGCAGCTTATGGGTAAAAGGGAGTTTACATGACATCTTTAAGCAGCCCTTAACGCAAGGGCAACGCTGATTCCCTACTCGGAATGGCAGTCTTGCCCTTGCCCTGCTAGAACTGTTGTATTTGAAAACACGCAAACCGTTTTCACCACGGCAAGTCTTGGTAGCTACCGCGTTCTGTCACCTTTTGAGTTCGTCCCTTAGCAAATTCTCTGAATCCAGAGTTTTGTGCGTAGGAGCATGACCAAACCTTTGTTAGACCGGAGCCTACGGCGTAAAGCCTGAGGGAGGATAGGGCGTTGGAGCTATGCTAGCTCCATTAAATACTGTCCATTTCCATTAATTTCACCATCGCAACTGGCAAAATTAGACCCAAGCCAAATCAAATAAAATCGCCAGATGCGACGAAATTTGTTGTAGTCCATGCCGTAATCTAGCGTTTTCACTTCCGCCTGACTGTCATCAAAATTCTTTAGCCAGTTAGCAAAAGTTTTGGAATAGTTGATGCCGTTGAGATACCATCGCTGCACCGTTTTCAGGTCTTGATTGCAGCTAGGCACGGCATCGAAATTCCAGTAGCGCCCGTGGGGGAAAATGTACTTGTGGGTATAAACGCTGGAAATATTATTGGGCGTGCGGACGGTGATGATATGAATAAATACTTTGCCCTGGGGCTTTAAGAAAGTAGCAAGTTTCTTGAAGGCTTGGGTTAAATTGCCGACATGACAAAAAACGCCAACGGAAAGAATTTTGTCGAACTTTTCGGGAAATTCTGCTTCGTTTAAATCTCCTTCAAATAGGGTGAATCTACCCGAACTGAGGTGGCTTTCGGGGTCTTGCATTTTCTGCCGTATATACTCGCACTGTTCATGGCTGAGGTTTAAACCTGTGAACTGCACGTTGGGAAACTTAGACATAATATAATTCGGCACACAGCCCCAACCGCAGCCAAAATCTAAAACGCGATCGCCATCTTCAATTCCTAGTTTTTCAATCAGGTCATCAAGCATCTGAATTTGCGACTGCTCTAAATTCTCCGCCCCTCGCTCCCAAAGCCCCATACTGTACTTAGGGTAGATGACAGGACTATCACCCAGCATTCGATTAAGCATTCCTTGAGGCAGATCATACTGAAGCTGCATTAACTCTCTGGAACCTTCTGCCAGGTGGTCGGTTTCAGTCAAAACCCACTCGTAGGGCGCTAAAAGCGCAGGAAAATGTTTAAAAAACACAGGCATACAGGTGTCAAAAAGCGATCGTAAAACCGCATCGGGCACCTCTAACCCGTTAATATAAGCCTCTGCTACCGACATTTGGACAGCATTAACCGCCTTCACCGCGCCACGTGTTGCAGTATAGGCTAGAGAACTCTTACCGTGAATATTGCCTGTTAATGGAATGTGCCGTTGAATTGTTTGTCCGATGGATGTTGCAGTCATACACCAATCTCCCGTATTTGATAAAGGGTTTGGGTCAGATAATGCAGAAAAAACCAGCTTTAGACTATATTTAAGCCTATTTGGTGACTGGTGCAATTTCCCTCCATCAAACTTAACTAGCGAACGTTGCTGAATGAAAGTATGAATTTGTTTGAAGCCCCTTTCCTTCAGGAGAGGGGTTGGGGGAGAGGTCTATCTAGCCGCGTTGTCTGGCTTAACCTAACCTCTAGCCCTTTCCCTAAAAGAGTAGGGAAACCGGATTTTCAGACTGCAATTCAGCAACGCTGATTCCTTATTGCTTTATTTTCTTAATTGAACTGTGGCGGCAACTCACTGGGCGAGAGTGTGCTGCCATCCGTCGGCTTTGGCGTATCTAAACTAGGTGCTGCTCCTGCATCGGTGGCGCCATCTGCCCCTGCCTTACCGCCTGCGCCACCAGCAGCTGATTGCCCTTTATCTGCACCTGCCGCAGGCTGAGCTAAGGTTGGATCAAACGTTTCAATAGTCACCGATCGCGCCACCTGTTGCCCCGCCGAATTAGTGACTTGCAACGTTACGACTACGGTTCCTGGCTTTGGGGCTAATGGAAAAGGAATAGAGCCTATTACTGCCACGGCTCCAGGTACAGGCAGAAGTTCTACCTTTGTCCCGGCATTATCCTCCGCTTGCCAAGAAAAAGTTAGGCTAGGAGTCGGTTGTCGTGGACTAACCGGAATAATGTACTTAGGCATCGCCTCCTGACCGTTCACCCGGAAGGTAAAAATTTGAGGTAAACGCGGTTCCACTTTAATAGCTGCTGTTTTCAGCGTAATCGGTTTCTCGGGAGGAAGTCCTTTAGGAATAACCGTTAAATCAAACGTCCGATCGCCCACCTTACGATCGCCCGTTCCCACATTTTTACAAACCAGTTGTTCCTTCACAACACAATATTTTTTCAGATCATTCGGAACACCTTTCACAAAGCTATAGGTCTTTAACGGACTCATCATCGCTCCTTCTGCATCATGTCCAATAATTTGGATCGCCTTAATCTGCTTTGGATGAGCGATCGTCCAATTCAAGCGCACCTCATGGGGTTGATTGCCCTGGGCATCGGCTGGCGATTTCTTAATGGGTAGCAGGTTTGCGGGGTTAGGAGACGCTTTAGAAGCCGTTGCCGCTAGGACGGGCTGCTTCTTAGGGGGAGCCTGCTGATAAACAGGCTGAGTTGAAACAAATTCAAGAATCTCAGGCAGCGGAATCGGCGCGATCGCCACCGGAACCGTTTGAGCAGTAGCCGCAATGACCCGGCGATCGCGCGGGAGCAAATTCATGGTGAAAATATAGTTGCCCGATCGCTTCGCATCTGTGCGCACATTTCGACAGGTCAAAACCTGTTGCGTTTCCAAACAAAACGGGCGTAACGGTGCCGGAATGCCCTGGCTCAGGTCATAAGCCTGGGGTCTGCTGATTACCTTGCCTTTGTCATCTTGACCTAAAATTTCCAGCGACTTTAACTTTTCAGGATGAGTAATTTGAAACGCCAATCGGACAAAATCACCATTCTCTGCCGAGTATTCAGTCTCCTCTGGTTCAAACTTAAGAATTCTGGGTGCAACGGGCGGACGAATAAAATTTGACCAGATTAGCCATGCTAAAAATAACAGACCCGCCATGCCCACTAACACAAATGGGAAAATTTGCCAGAACGGTCGCGCCTGCCACAGAATGAATCCTCGTAGCGGCACTTTTGTTAAAGGATGCTCTTGGGGATCGGCAAGGTCAACGTTGAAATTGAGCAGTTGTCCACCGCCAAAAACCGGACGCTTCCAGGGGTCGAGGGGCTTCACCCAGAGTTGACTGCTAAGCGTTTGATGCGGTTTGAGATGAAGCTGAGGCGGTTCAAAGGTGTACTCGCAGCGATCGCCCCCATCTAGCTTAGTAATATCAAAAACAATTTCTCTAGGGGTGTTGCCGTTATTGCTAACCTGAATTGAAAAAAGCCCCGGCTCTTGTTTCACCTGGCTAATAATCGTTTGCAAATCGACTTGGACTTGATAAATAGGCTTGACCTGCAAATAAATCAGATCCATTAACGCCAGATTAGGACTATTTTCTGAATGCAGCCGCAGCGTCGGCACATAGTTCCCTGCCAGCGCATCCACAGGCAACTGCAACATCATTAGAATTAATCCCTGTCCCCCCGGATTGAGATCGAGACTGTCGGACTGAATCCCCAATCCTTGCCCCTGGGAACTCTGCGGATAGATAATGTTGATCCACTCAGCAGGTAGATCGGCACAGGTTAACCGAAACCGATCAACGCGATCGCCCCGATTATGTACCAATATTTGAAACTGCTGTACGCCTCCAGGTTGGGCGATCGTAGGCTTTACACTCGCTGTCAGCGGCTGCACTCCAAAGGTCGGATCACTAACCCGCACAGTATCCTGAACAGGCGGCAACACCTGAAGTTTTTGCGAGTAACGAATCGGGGTATCTTCGGGATAATGCTGTGGCGCATCTACAATTAACAAATAGTTGAAAGTTCCTGGCAACGCATCCACCGGAACCTGAAAACGAAAGACTACCTCAGCACTTTGTTTCGCACCCAGCGCCAACCGTTCTTGGGCACAGCGACACCATTGCCGCAACGTGGGCGATAAATCATCAATAAAGACATCAATAACAGCGCTTTGATTGCCCTTATTCCGAATTGTTACCCCCAACTCAAACGTAGACCCTGGCGTAACGGTATCATTCCCCGCAGAATTTAGAATGATCGCCAGTGGCTTCCCCGGCTCTGCTGCCCTTGGAGGAGCAAATGAATCCTGTTGCAGTGCAATTAACGAATGATAATGGCGAGTTTGATTAATCTCAATCGTTTCAACAAATCCTCGACGCACCAAGTCTTCTAAAATTAGGTGCAAATCCGCCTCAGACCGCTGCGTACCCGCCACCACTTCAGAAAACGTCAGAGTTCCTTGCTCCAGCATCCACGCCAACGTTTGCCGCTGGGCGTCGGGAAGCCTGAGCACTTCTGCCATATTGAGATCTTCGATCGCCGAGGTGAATTGTTGGCTGGTCATAGATTCGTTTTGGGGGTTAACTACACTTCGGGTTTAAATCCTGCGCTTGATATAGCTTGACGCGATGATCATCGCCGCCACTCACAACTAATACTTTCTTGTCAACACGCACCACGTCAACAGCATTCATAGGTTGAGAAGATTGAGCTAGTGATTTACCATCCAATACTTGATTAGTACGATTATCCAATGTCCATAGCATGACTCGTCCATCTTCTCCAGCACTAGCTAAATAGCAAGCATCAGGACTGAACGCAACCGACTGCACAGGTTTGCCCTGATGTCCTGTCGTCCATTCATCCACCAGTTCACAGGGCTTATCAGTGGCTAGGCAATTGTGTAGGTTCCAGAGGCTAATCTTGCCCTGATTGTCAGCAGTTGCGAGCAGTTCTGGATGATGTTCAGGGGCAGCAACACTCAGGATGTAATTTTCTTTACCTCCTGATGAGTAGGGTAAAGGTGTGAGGGTGTCCTGTTTAAAGTTCCAAAGCATAAGCCGATTGAACCTTCCAGCGATCGCCAAACTCTCTTCCTGTTTCCCGACTAGTGCCATTGAATTAATAGCGAAATCTAGTTTCTTTTGTCGTAAAAAAGATGGATTATCAGTTTGTTGATTAGCAGTATCGCCTGTCAAATCCCACTGCAACACTAAGCCACTGCCATGTCCGCTGTAGAGCGATCGCGAATCTTGGGCAAAGCGAATATCAAACACCCGATCGTCTTTTTTATGAAAGAAAGAAGATTGCAGCTTGCGAGTTAGTAAATTAGAAATCTGAATCTGTCCATTTTCAAAACCATCTGCAATTAAATCATTATCCACAGGACGATATCGCACCACGCGAATTGCTTTATCCGCACGGTTAACAATTCCTTCCGAGATCAGGCGCTCACCCTTAACTTGCCACCGTCGAATTGTTTCATCATCCGAAGCACTAACCACTTCAGTTGCCAAGCCATTAAACTGAACTGCATTAACAGGAGCCTGATGTCCACTCTTTAATAAAGCTGGAATAAACAGCGCTAACATCAGCATGAGCAAGAACAGCAGTTGTAAAAACCAAGGCACAATCGGCAGAACCTTTAGTCGCAAAGTTTGGGTATTGTTGCGAACCTCTAAGCCAGGCTCAGCCAGCATTGCCTTGACTTGTAATACAAGCTGATGCGACCAGCCCACATAAGGACGAGGATGACGAACTTTGAGTTGAAGTGTATTTGTTTCACCAATATTTAAAACTGCGTTTTCAGGCGTTACTTCTAACCGACTTCGCAGACGAGCCTGAGCTTTTTGGCGACCCCTTGCGGGTATCTCGAAGAGCGCGCCCCCCGCTAACAACAAGCTCTGAACCGACACATCTTTCTGCTGCACATCAACTGTAACGGTCTGCTGCAAATTACTCTGGTTATCCAATTCCAGCGTATAGATAGCAGAATCTGCGCGACGATTTTTCCACCAGCCTCTTGTCGCCGGAATCCTCTGCCGAAGGGGATGACAGCGGAAATCAACATAGCCCAACGGCATCACCGTCAACACTGCCTCTACCTGTGCTGGCGCTGCCTGTGGCTGACGCGCTTCAATAATGAACTGATAAATCTCGCTGGGCGCTTGAACTGGAGAAGGCAACAGACATAGTAAAATCGTCTCTAATTGACCATTCGGTGGAACTTGAATGCGACGCTCTCCACCATCTACCATCCACGCTAGCTCTAACCCCAAAATCCGCAAACTAACATTCGCCGAATGACGGTTCAGGTTATAAATGGTGACTGGCATTTCAATTAGATCGCCTGGCACACCCTGAAATTTACGCGAAGGCAACTCTAACCGAGGCGAAAGCACCCCTGTTCCTTCTACCAGTAAATTCAATACCTGCCGATCTTCGTCACGCAAGTCCAACGAAAGTACCCGAATCGTCAATGTCATTGTTCCGGCAAACCCGCCCGGTACAGGCGGCACATCGATAATTGTGACCGTAAACTGGGTGCGATCGCCCCCCGGAATTTTTGCCGAAACATCGGGAGCCAACCGATACCAATAGTTTGCGTGAGCTTCTACCCCCGAAGCCGCCACTTCTAGCTGAAACGTAGAAAACTCAGTGCTATTATTGGTCACCACGACATCAAAACTAGCCGTAGAACCTGGCTTATATTTGAGCGTCTGAGTAGAAAGAACTGTGGTAATCAGTTTAGACATGGGGGAAATGCCAATAGGAGAAAAAAGCGTATCTAAATACAGGGCAATATCAACGTTAAACCGAAACTAATTGCTTACGCTTCCAAGCAAAATGTAGGATGTTGATTCCTAACTCTTGTGCTGCTCGTATCGTCTCTCTTGGCAGCATCAGTCCCTCCGTTAATGCCCAAGCTTCACTCAAATCACCAATCACCAAAACAATGCCACCCCAAGCTAAAATTTCAATTGGCATTCCATGGATCACCGGAAACTGAGCAAACACAAACGGCTGCGATCGCAGCGGATGATGGCGATCTAACGATCTCAGATCATCTTCCAATTCAACTCTTGAGTCATCACCCGCATCGTGCCCCAGATCATGTCGTGAAGCATCATGAATTGCAAAACTAATTTGTTCGGCTAAAGTTTTAACGGGTTGAGCGATCGTCTCCAACAGATCCTGCAAACTTGTCTCAACCTCCGCCAATTCTGCCTCAACCTGCTGCTGTTCTGCCTCCAAGCTCACATCTCTACGAACTGTTGCCAATGCTTGTTGTAGCTCTTGTCGGATTAGTGCCAGCTTAAAAAAGCGAGTATGCCCTAACGCATTGACCAATACTGTACCCCCTGAAGCCAAATGCTGTTTCAGATTTTCCAGAGTCAGATCGTCAAACGTTAGCTGATTGGAGTCCAACGTTAGCAAATCGGCGGTCGAATCTCCAGTTAAAGCTGTTTGTGCCACAACTGCGCCCAGCCCCGGATATAGAGCAGGCAACGATCGCACCAATTCTGCCCAACGCTCTGGCGCAGATTCCGCCCCGTTCACCTGCGCTACACTCACCATTCCTAAAGGACGCGCCTGCACCTGCTGCCGATACCGTAAATCTACATGATTAATACTCGGAGAAAACACATCAGCATTCTCCTCCAAACACACACTTCCTGTCTGAATGACAATGCGGCATAGCTCTACCTCTAACGCATCGGGTGGAGTCGTTTTCTCATCAATTCGGAACGTCTCCTGCACCAACTCTGGCTCTACAGAACGTTGAAGGCGATCGGGATCAACATAGCTCAGCACCAAATAAATTACCGCCGTTCCCGATCGCGGCGGCTCCGAAGCTAACCGATAAACGATCGCTTCCGGCACAATAATCGGATTACCCAATGTATCGATCGCTACCCCCGGCTGTACCTTTAACCAGCGGCGATCGCGGTACTGCGCTGCAAATTCCTCTGGTGCAGCTACCACACCCACCTTCAACCCACACACAATTCCCGGCTGATGCAACGACTGATAATGAACATTCTGGCGCTGTCGATGATACTCATGCGCCACCCGCCAACGCTCCGCCGTTAACAGCAAACCATCAGTTACTTGCAGTCGTTCTAGCGGCAGCGTTCGAGGAGAAGAATACATAAGAGGCACAAAATATAATGTTGTTCAGATAACATTGTCTAGATGATTCATTCAATTCTAATCATCTACTCAAAAAGAGCTTATCCCAACCCCCTCCAGAGCAGCACCCACTCTTTGTCGTACCCCAATTCTCAAATCATACGTACAAAAAGCGGGCTTCTCTTGTGCAATTATCGATCGCACCAACTGTTCATTAATCTGTTCCAAATCATCTAAATAAATTTGAACACTAAAGTGGTAAGGTCGCCCCCCTCCTAACGTCGCATCTTCTCCTACCCGAGCCTCTCCCACAATAAACCCCCGATGGAATGACTCCGATATACTAATGTGCCTATCTTCTTCACGCACACAATCATCATCT
Source organism: Timaviella obliquedivisa GSE-PSE-MK23-08B (assembly GCA_019358855.1). Classification (NCBI taxonomy): domain Bacteria; kingdom Bacillati; phylum Cyanobacteriota; class Cyanophyceae; order Oculatellales; family Oculatellaceae; genus Timaviella; species Timaviella obliquedivisa. The sequence continues at coordinate 9,618 of JAHHII010000027.1, forward strand.
AGCGGTAAACTCGTGGCTAGGTGTAGGTAAAACCGCAGCCCTCTCCGCGTTCCTCGCCATCGATAAATCTGCATGGCATTCCGAATCAAATCTCGTTGTCGATTCAATGGTAAATAGGATTGCGGTGTCCAGCCCACCCAATGCGCTAGAAACGGCAGCATTCCTTGAGGAGCCGTAATCGGATCAAGATATGCCCACAGCGTATCTAAAGAATTTACCGCTGGTTCAAACGCCTGCTCAAAAATCTTCAGAAACCGCCCCACAAAATCAAGCTCTTGATAAATTGAGGGCAGAAACTTAGCATACAAACTTCGAGGACGTAAATGCAGTCTAAACGAGGCAAATTCAACCTGTCGCCGCCCCGTAGCTGGCTCAACCGAATAGACTACTAAGCGACCCTGATAATCTAACTTCAGCGTCGGATTTTCCCCATGTTCCCCATGCTGCTCAAAAAAGTCAGCCGCAATTTGAAAATGCAGCACTGCATCCATCTGCCGTCCCGCTAGAATCTCCGTTCCCTCCGTGCCAACGGAACACCAATTGGACGGAAAATCCCCTTCCACTTGCAGCGATAGCTCCAGGCGATCGCGCTCCAAATTTTTAATCTGCACCACCATTTCGCTCGGTTCACCCGGATACAGCAGCAGACTCAGTTCTGGCGGTGCATCGATCGCCCCAGAAGTCGCCCCCAGAGACGTCTCAGTCCCCGTTCCTGAAAGGGCACCTGCCACCTGCATGGGAGTTAACTGAAGGCTAAAAGACTGTCCCGGTCTGGTCTGAGCCATATTCCTTCTCCCTTAACTAATGAGGCTAATCGCATGACCCGATCGCAACTGCGCATCTGCCCACGAACAAATCAAACCGTTAGCACCCGGATTAACAATGCCTTCGGTGGAAAGCGATCGAACCCAGCCATTTTCCTGTCGCCGCAACTCAAACAGCAACACCGCACCTAGGTACCGTACTCCTGTTGTCCGTTGAATCAACGTAATAATATCCGAAGGATAAACCGCAGAACCAAAAGCCCAACCCGTGCCTTGAGCGCCGCCAGTTAGTGGATTGAGAAACCGATAAAGCGCGACTCGCAGGCTTCGCAAAATCTCCTGCTGTGCCTGGGGATGATTATATTCCGGCTCTAAACCCACTTCAGTTTGTACCGCCACTCCGACATATTCGGGTTCCGAAAGCTGAACTTGAATGCCTAGCAATCGCCGTTCATCCAGGTATTCCAAAACCTGTTCTTTCATTTGGGGTAAGATCATTAACTGAGCCGGATCAATCCCATCCCCCCGCTCAACTCCGTCCCGACTCACCTGCGGTACAATCAGAAGCTCCACCCGTCCAGGATGCTCTTTCGACTGCTGGCTGGGGCACAGTACACGGGCGATCGCCCCTCGCGCTCCTTGCAAGGTCAATGCTTCAAAATCTTCAGGCGTAACAGCGCGATCGCGGGTTCGTAACATCCGAGGCACGCGAATCACCGCATCATCCAATGACTCAGCATCTGCCCCATTCCTAGCCGCTGCATGATTGGTTGCCCTCGCCACATAAGGCACCGCCGACTTCAGCGTACGCAACGTATGACGCTGGACATTGCCCTTCTGTCCGCCCCCTGTACGATACGCCACCATGCGCAGCATCGCCCCCCGCGACGGCACCGCCCCATACTGCCGCTCTGTCATAGTCTCACCCATCAGGGCGATCGCCGATTCGCCCCCAATCTGGATCCTGGCACGGATCTGAACATTTTCTTTTAACTGAGCAGGTTCCCGAATTAAAGGACCAAACTGAAGTAGCCCCGTCTGAGAATCGATCGTATAATGTCGATCTTCCACCGTCGAATCTGCAAAATCATTCACCTCCTGCCAAATTTGGGGCAATCCGTGAGGCGGTATGATCAATAAATGTTCGCCTTCCTGACGCGGCAAAATGGGCACTCCCTGAATTGAAAAGTTTTGCCCTGGTGTGCCATCACTTTCCCCAATTAATTCATCCCGGATCAGCTTGCACTGACTCGCACTTACCGTTCCACCAATCGATCGCACTGCCAGTTTCATAATCTGCGGTGAACTACTATATCCCGATGATCGGCTGCCAATATTACTATTCTCAGGCAACACGTAAACGCAACGAACCCACCGTCCCTGATACGTTGCAAAGTATTCTACTGGGAATTGTTGAGGCAAGTGCAATACCACATCTGCCGCTTGCACTGCCGAGGGTTGAGCCGTACCACTAAAGCTAAATCCGCGCGTGCTATCATCCGTATTATTGATTAACGCAGATTGCCACTTTTGCCCATCCCAAGCTTCCCATCGTAAAGGTGGGTAATCAGGGTTAATTCCTGTTGAAGTTGCCGCTTCACCCCCGACTGTCAAAGCAATCACATTCCCTTCAATCGACTGAGTCGGATCGAATCCAATATAGAAACAATTTCCGGGTTGAGGCTGTTCACTAAAGATGGGTTGTTCGCGTCCTTCCCAGTGTCCATCGTCATGCTGTGTCCATAAATTAGTAAAGCGATCGCGCATTGCTCTCGGTACAATTTCTGCTGTCTCTGCCGTTAGAAAATGACTGACTACAGGTTTAGCAATGGTCAACGCTCGATCAGTACTAAATCCGATCGTCTCTCCATCCTCCATTCGTTCTGTTGTAACTTCAATGCCACCAGGAATTTGATACGTCGAAGGTAATGCCGTAGTCAGATAAAAAGTAATATCGGCTTGAGCCGGGGTTGGGGGATGTAGTCGAATTCCCAGCAGTTCTAAAAACGCCACATAGTTCCGTCGAGGCACCTGGTTGAACCGCTGCAACATCTGCTCAGTCATCCAAGCAAATAGCTCAACCAACGTAATGCCCGGATCACCCGGATTAAAATTTGTCCACTCTGGGCAGTAGCGCGGAATTCGCAGAATGCACTCATCAACAAGATCTTTAAAGGAGCGATCGTCAAGATCTGACTTCGGTAACTTCGGCAAAAAATCAAATTCCACAATTACCCCGCTGATGGCAACAAATAAAAGGGATAAACTAAACTGCGCGGATCATGTCCACCCTTACAGTGATAGTGAATGACAATATCAACCCGTCCCTGCGTTGGATCTGGATCAGCCCGCACTGCATCAAGTTTAATGCGCGGCTCCCACGTTTCTAACGCATCCTGCACATGCAAGCGAATCATCAGAAGCGTCTGAGTATTCATGGGTGCAAAGGTTAATTCTGATAACCGTGAACCAAACTTAGGGCGATGAATTCGCTCACCTAAGCTAGTTCGCAGAATAATCTGAATTGATTCCTCCACATTGCGAATTGTTCCACTCAACTGCAACCCGCCCTGCACGTTCACCTTTAACGGGAACCCCCATCCTTGCCCAAGATGATGTGGCTGATCATTTGTCTTTGACATAAAATCCGCTCAACAAAGCCGTCACTAATGCCGCTACTGTAGCGAAGCAGAGGATAGAGAACTATTCGCCAAAAGTCGAGTCCAAAGTTAAGTCCAGCATTATCTCTGCCATACTCTGGGCAGGCAGCCCGATCGCCCTAAATAATGCTGTCGCAACAAATCCCAAACCTGAGTGAACCGCTGCCTTGCCTCTGTCGTAGAATTGCCCCGATACCGACACAGAAACCCATTCATTAGACGAGTTACCCCCATGTCAGCCGCCGGAAAATCCGTAGCATCTCCCTCAGCCAAACGCGATCGCACCTCCGCCACAAACTCCGGCGATACCTCCCGCCCCACAAACCCAAAACTTCCCACCACCGCACACCCTGACAGCCCATGGGCGCTCCACAACATTTCACTCCCTCCCACCAGCCACTGAGGATCAACCCACAGCAATTGCCCCGCCTGCCAAACTTCTAGATGCGATCGCCATTCTCCCGACAAAAACTGTTCGCCCCTGGCGCTCCGCCCTAACCTGGTAATATCCCAACCTAACCAAGTTGCCCCTGTCTCCAGTTCTACCCGCACCGCCTGACGATATCTAGCCCCATCAAAAATAATTGTTTCTTGAGGCAACCATTCTAAACCCGCATTCTCAGCAACTTGAACATGAATGACTTGATTAGATTCCTGATCGCTTCCATAAACTTTAGTCGCCGCTGCCGTTGTCAGTAAAACTTGGGCATTAGGATGCAGACGAATCTGGCTAGAGAGACGATCGCCCCCCACAATTCCCCCAGCCGTATGCAGCATCACGCCATGACAAATGCTTTTCCCTTCAGGATAAAACGGTCGTTGAATCTTCAGAGGCGCTTGCATTAAACTGCGGCTCAAAATGGTCTCACCCTCGCGATGACCAAACTCTAGTTGTAAATTTCCCTGCCAACCTGTCGGTTTAGAAGAATCTATCAATCTCATTCTCAATTCAACTGCATCGCTACTTTAAAGATACTCTCCGCAGGCTTTTGGGCAATCGTTTCTTCCCAGCACTTAGCTATAAATACAAATCGTCGTTGAAGAGTTTAGAAACTGTGTAAGGACAATTGGCTGGAAACGTCTCTCGCCCTAATCCAGTTTCAGCAGCAGCTAGCTTGCAAGCATTTTGGTACGATCGCGGCAACTCATTCTCTACGTAAACCTTAAGGCTGGGGCTATTAGCCAGTAAGGTTTGAATGCGCAAATGCTGCTCCGCTATGGTAAAGCGCCTCAAAAAACGTCCTTTCTAAGCGGGTGATGGGACTCGAACCCACGACATTCAGCTTGGGAAGCTGACGTTCTACCACTGAACTACACCCGCACGCAGTCTATTAGCATAGCGCATTTACTCGTCATGCATACATTCATGACGCAACCCCCTACAAAAATGCGATCGTCCCCAACTTGAGCATCCATCATCAGCAATGGGAACTCTCACTAAAGTGACAATTCTACAGCAGCATCTCATCACCCTGATTGTCTATCGTCTTTTGCCCAACAATATCATCCTCTAAAAACACCAATGTTTAGCGCTACCGAACTTCTAATCAACGACTTTGTTCATAAATTAAAAGAAGGATACCGCCGCACCTACGGAGGATGGAAGCACGACTACGAAGACATTATTGGGTGGGTGGGGTCAATGGCTCTAGAAAACATTGCCAACAGCGATGCCCTCTATCACAACGTTGAACACACTATTTTAGTGACCTTAGTCGGGCAAGAAATTCTCCGAGGCAAGCACATCCGAGAAGGCGGCGTATCTTGCGAAGACTGGCTGCACTTCATCGTCGCGCTAGTATGCCACGACATTGGCTACGTTAAAGGAGTTTGTCAAACCGATAGCAATGGTTGGTATGCAACAGGACATAGTGATGAGCGCGTCACCTTGCCCCCCGGCTCTTCAGATGCCAGCCTAACGCCTTATCATGTAGATCGAGCTAAACTATTTGTTGAAGAACGGTTTGGTCGGCATACCCTAATTGATGCAGAACTGGTCAAGCGAAACATTGAACTCACCCGATTCCCAGTGCCTAATGCCCAAGACCATCAAGATACCGTAAACTTTCCAGGTTTAATTCGCGCTTCTGATTTAATTGGACAGCTGAGCGACCCCCGGTATCTTAAAAAAATTGGGGCACTGTACTACGAATTTGAAGAAACAGGAGTGAGTAAAGCTCTGGGCTACCGCCATCCAGGAGATTTAAGGCAAAACTATCCCAAGTTTTATTGGAATGGAGTGTATCCCTACGTCAAAGATGGGTTGCGCTACTTAGAGTTGACACAGCAAGGCAAACAAGTCATTGCTAATCTGTACTGCAATGTCTTCGTAGTAGAGCATGAGCCTGCTCCCGATGTAGAACTAGGGGTTGCTTAGGTAAATAAAGAACGGAGAGGGAGGGATTCGAACCCTCGGATACCCCTAAAGGCATCAACAGATTAGCAATCTGCCGCTTTCGACCACTCAGCCACCTCTCCAGAGGTTTAAGTTCACTAATAATAGCAGATCTTGTAATTTTGGATTCTAGATTTTAATTTTTAGTCAACTATTTTTAGTTAAATATTTACAGTAGGTGGCATGAATTTAGCAAGGGCAACTATTCTACCCTAATCTGACTTGCTTACTTTCACCTGTGCTACCATCATTATCAATCTCACTATCTACTATACATTCAGCCAAATGGCAAAGGTTCTGGTGTTGAACGCCTCTTACGAACCACTCAACATTACCAGCTGGAGGCGAGCGGTTGTACTGTTGATTAAAGGAAAAGCCGAGCAAGTCGAGCACAATGGCAAGCTAGTGTACTCTGATCTGCCTCTCCCTACTGTCATTCGGCTGCGTCACTATGTGCGAGTTCCTTACAAAGAAATCCCACTGACTCGCCGAAACATACTCCATCGTGATGGTCATTCCTGTCAATACTGCGGCTACTTTGGAGATGATTTGACTTTAGACCATGTCATCCCCCGATCGCGCGGTGGTGGCGAAACCTGGGAAAATATGGCGACGGCTTGTGTGCGTTGCAATGTTAAGAAGGGTAGCCGTACTCCTAAGGAAGCCAACATGCCTTTGCGGACGCTGCCTCACAGACCCTATAGCGGTTTATACTTTGAAGTCGCAAAACATGTTAAGAGCGGTGTCCATAAAGAATGGCAAAAGTATGTGATAGGAACTTAAGTCTTGGCGCGATCGCGCTTAGTTTCTTTGCAGTAATTTTTATATTCGGATTTCCCTCCTCCGAATCATGCTGATTCTTAAGTTTTTTGCGAAGATCAAGATACTGATCTACTGAGCTTATCTGTACGCTGGTCTGAAATAAGATTTAACCGAGATAATGACTCAGTTTCTCGATTAAGACAAAAATATGAAATTGGATTCGCTTCAGTCTGATGAAGGTTTGCGGCTCACTACACCCTCTACTATTCCGGGAGCACTTTTGACTGTGGCGCACCCGATGCCGGATGATCATTCGATGGAGATTGAGTCTATCAGAATAGGATCGGGGCAAGGAGCAGCAGGACTGTCGAACAGACGATTGGTAGAGCAAAAGGTAGATGCCCTACGACAAGTTTTAGAGAAGCGAGAGGGCGATCGCCAGCTTGTGATCTTGCAAGATTTTCCTGATCCCGATGCTTTATCTTGCGCTTGGGCTTATAAGCTAATTGCTCAGCAATACGAAATTCATTGCGATATTGTCTATGCAGGCATGTTGAGCCATCAAGAAAATATTGCGTTGGTGAAACTAACAGGGTTACCCGCCCAGCGTTGGACATTGCAGTCAGCCAAGGAGAAGCTTTCGGCTTACCAAGGCTGCGTTTTTGTGGATAACCAAGGCACGACGACGCAGCTTATGGCGCTGGTTCAGCAAGCAAATTTGCCTATTGTGGCAGTGATAGATCACCATAGCTCCCAAGACGATCTCAAGCCTCAGTTTCTTGATATTCGCCCTCAAACCCGGGCAACGGCAACCATTTTTACTCACTACCTGCAAGCCGGATTGCTCAAGCTTGATAGCAACAATAGTGAGCATATTAAATGCGCTACAGCCCTGATGCATGGGCTACGCTCTGACACCAATCGGCTGATGCAGGCGCAGGAAGAAGACTTTATGGCGGCGGCTTATCTCAGCCGCTTCTATGATGCTCAACTTTTGAATGCTGTGCTGCAAGCTTCTCGCTCTAAGCGTGTCATGGAAGTGATTGAGCGATCGCTTCGTAACCGGGTTCTGCAAAACAACTTCTCGATCGCTGGAGTTGGCTACTTGCGCTACGACGATCGCGATGCCATTCCTCAAGCCGCCGATTTCCTCGTTACCGAAGAGAACGTTCACACGGCTGTCGTCTATGGCATTGTCCGCGATGAAGACGAAGACCTAGAAATCGTCATTGGTTCCCTTCGCACCAATAAGCTCACCCTAGACCCAGACGAGTTTATTAAAGAAGCATTTGGGCAAGATGCCCAAGGACGCTTTTTTGGCGGTGGGCGATCGATGGCAGGTGGCTTCGAGATCCCCATGGGTTTCCTCTCTGGCTTCAACGAAAATCAAGACTACACCCGCATTAAATGGGAAGTCTTTGATGCCCAGATTAAACAGAAGCTTTTTAGATTGGTCAACCCCCAGTAAAGACAGGCGCAGCAAGCTCAAACGAAGTCTAGGACGAGGATCACTAAAGGAGAAATTCATGGCAGCCACAGAACTTCGACAAAAACTGACGTTTGAGCAATACCTGGAACAGTGCCCCGAAGATGGGCGCTATGAGTTAGTCAATGGAGAATTGGTGAGAATTTTAGCGACTAGACAACATGAGGACGTAGCAGATTTTCTAACTGATGTTTTAAAGGACGAAGACAAGCGATCGGGTGAGCAATACAAGGTTTCTGCTCGAATTGCCTTAGCCACGAGGAATAAAGTAGGAAATGACCAAGGGCGACATCCGGATGTTGGTGTCGTCAAAAGAGAGGTATGGCGGTCGAATCGTTCTGCATACACTGCTTTCCGAGATGCAATTCAGCTTGTCATTGAAGTCGTCTCGACCAACTGGGAAGATGATTATATTGATAAACTTGACGAATATCAGCGTCTTGGCATACTCGAATATTGGATTGTAGATTATTTGGCGCTTGGTAGTCGAACTTACTTAGGCAATCCTAAGGAACCTTCTGTTTTTGTCTACACACTGGATGAAACCGGGCAATATCAGTGCCAACGGTTTCAACGAAACGAGCGTATTCCTTCCACTACTTTTCCCGAACTCAACCTCACTGTTGTCCAAATTCTAGAAGCTTAGGCTTTCTGCCACAGCACCAAAACCACACCGCAGACAATAAATCCTAAACCCAGCAACCGCTCAAAGGGAATGGCTTCCTTGAAGATAAAATAGCCTAGCAGTACCGAGAAAACATAGCTTAAGGCGATCGATGGGCCCACAATGCTCAGTTTGACGCGGGTAAGCAGGAGAATGTAAGCGATCGCCCCCATAGCATAAAACGTTAGTCCTACTACTAATTCGGGCGTGGTAGCAATGCTGATAATATGCCCTACTACGTTTCCTGCATTGACCTTACCGAGCTTGAGCGCCCCCGTCTTTAAAAAAAACTGCCCAACAACGCCTGCCACAATGGACATCAGCAATAAACCTAACTCTTGTAATGCCACTACTTCACTTTCCTATGCAGGGGTGTTTTCTAGTTTACGGCAGGGTTCGCCATCAGGAAACAGTGTGTCGATAGTTCGCCAAAATTTCATCCAAAAATAGGCTTTGTAACCTAACCGACTTTCGCTCTTTAGAAGAGCAGCGGTAGACTAGGAACCGAGAATCAGAGAGGAGGCGTTTATGGTCAGCAGGATTCAATATTCCTACACCGATGAACAAATCACAGCATGGTTGCGCGGTTTACTCAGCATTGCTTGGGCAGATGGTCACTTTTCTTCTGAAGAACAAGCGCTGATTACGACCCTGATGGAGCAAGATCTATCTCACACAATTGATTTAGAATCGGCAATCACCATTAGTCCTGCTGAGCTAGCAGAAGTTTTAGGACAAGATGCTCAGATGGCTGAGAACTTTTTGCGGACAGCAGTCATGGTGGCGATCGCCGATGGCACCTACTCTCCACCCGAAGATGAATTGCTTCATCAATTCTGTACTGCACTAAAACAGCAATCCGACGTTTTAGCGCCTCTGCGTCTTACCTTAAGCGATCGCATTAATAGCGCATCTGCCTTATCTCCACGAGTTCTCAACCCTCTGCAAGAGTGGCTCGATCGCCTAGAAGTCCAAGATCCTCGGCTGGCAAGATTCTTGTGCCGAATGATTCCGTCTCAGTGCCCCTTTGAGCGAGATATAACGCTATTTGGTCGCAAGCTTGTTCACATTCCGCCCATGTGCAAAATCAATCCACTCTACGAACAACTGGTGGGGCTAAGGTTTCGGGCATTGTCGTACCTGGCAGACGACTGTCAGGAAGACGTGGCAAAGTACTGTTAAGTCTGAAATAAGTCTGAAATTTTTCAGGTCTGAAATTTTCAGACCTGAAACTAAGTCTGCAAGCTAGCACCTGTTGTTTTGCGGGTAAATGGGTTCCATGTTTCTAGGACTTGGAGTGAAGAACTGAGGAAGCGCGATCGCTTTTCATCACTTAGCCCAATCACCTGCGTAAAATCTGCCCCAGCAATATTCTCCAGCCCTTCAAACTCAGCATCAGTAAAATCTGCCGCCCACAAATCTGCCCCAGCAAAATTTGCCCCATTCATCCGAGCTTCCCGCAGAGAAGCCCCCGTTAAAAATGCCTTGCGCAAATCAGCACTGCTCAGCCTTGCGCCCTGCAAATTCGCCTCTGTTAAATCGGCACCACTCAGGTATGCACCCAAAAGATTCGCCTGTTGTAAGTCGGCATGGCACAGGTTTGCCGTGTTGAGATTGGCACCATTCAGGTTAGCGTAAAGCCCGATCGCCCCTGAAGACTTGAAGTTAAATCCTTCTGCCCAAATTGTTTGAGAGTTACACCGCGCTACCTGAAGCTTTGCGCCTTCCAAGTTGGCACCGCTCAGATCAACCTGCTCTAAGTTGGCACGGAATAAGTAAGCATCTTGCAAGTTGGCTTGGCGTAAATCTGCTCCAGTCAAATCTGCTCCAGTCAAATCTGCCTGAGTGAGATTTGCTCCATTTAAATTCGCCCCCCGCAAATTAGCGCCATCAAGCTGACACCGCTAAGATCCGCATTCTGTAAATCGAGTTTGTGCAGATTACATCGATAGAGATCTGGAGTGGGCGATCGCGTTGAGTTACCCGCAAAGGGTCGCTCCGAGAAATCCTCTAGAGATTTCCCGCTTTGAGCAGGGCTAGAAGTTCAGAGGAAGGTTGCTGAATTGCTTGGCTAATTATGGGCTAGATTGGCTAAATTATGGGCTAAAAATACACAGCAGAATCAGAGTATCTTGCCCTTAGTAGCTGTTTAGGAGAAATCGAAATGACCCGCCGTTCTATCCTCGTGCCGGGTGGAAGCTATACCTTCAACCCCATACCTAGACTATTTTTGAAGACATTCTGCTTTACACCGTCCCTAGCAACCTCAAAAAAATTTTAGAAATAGTGCTAGGAATTTTGCTGTAACAAAAACCAGTACTATAAATGATGGTCACCTGCCCCCAAACTTATGAGCATCGCCAATATTTCAGTCAAAACCATCGATCGCCAAGACCAAACCCTCGCCGACTATTTGGGCAAAGTCGTGTTGATCGTCAACGTGGCATCTCAGTGTGGCTACACGCCTCAATACAAGGGCATGGAAGAGCTTTACCAAAAATATCAGGCACAGGGCTTTGAAATTTTGGCGTTTCCCTGCAACGACTATGGAATGCAAGAGCCAGGGAGCAATGAAGAAATTCAGCAGTTCTGCTCAACCCGCTACGACGTCAGCTTTCCACTGTTCGACAAAGTTCATGCCAAAGGGTCACAGCAACATCCACTCTACGCCGAGCTAACTCAATCGGTAAGCTGACTATCATCTAGAATACATAAAGCCGGGTAAAATAGGGACTAGAAGATAATCGAATTAAACCGATGCCAGTTCCTAAATTTCTCAGTCCGCTCCAACAAGAAAACCTCCAAAATGCCC
>JAHHII010000028.1 GCA_019358855.1 Timaviella obliquedivisa GSE-PSE-MK23-08B
ATCGGTGGAAGAATTGAGAGAGCTACTGGATCGCCTCCTGAATCAAGGAGAACTAAAGATTAAGTGGCAACGAAAAGTGAAGAACAAAGGAAATGGGCTACTTGCAAGTTAAATGTTGAGTAGCTTAGAACCCAAAGGCGAAGTATCTTGGAACTTTGAAAAGTTTTTGGTTAACAAAAAAGGTGAAGTTGTGGCGCGATATAAAAGTGCGATCGCCCCTAACGATGCTTCGTTGATAATGGCGATCGAAACAGAACTCGCCCAATAAGTTTTAGAGTTTTCAGAAAGCCCACGCAGCTACTCCCCTAACCATGATGAACTTCTTTCGTAGAGGCGAAGAAATGTGATTACGTGCGAATGTATCTAGATTTTTTGAGGAAGCAGAACCCATAACTGAATATTGAAATATTAAGAAATATTGAGAATTCTCAGCTTAGTTATTTACATTATCGAGCCGAAAAAGACCCTGCGCGTGGAATGGTTAACCGTTTTTACGGCTCAGAGTGGACTGAAGAACACATTCATCGGCTTTCGTTTGACCTAGAGCGGCAACACGCGATCGCCTCTGCCTAAGCCTTTGAGGCTCTTTAACTTACTCCTATTGGAGTCAAAAAATCTACCCGATGGCGATCGACATTTTCTTTATCATTCTGTTGTCTTTGTAACGTATTGCTAACTTCCCTTCAAAAACGATCCAACGACATAGTATAAAACAATGATAGAAGATAAGAAGAGCAGGGATTGGTTGGCTCAATTATTGATTCACCAGACTCTCTAGTGGTTTAAGTCGTGTAAAGCTTTCCATACTTTTTTCAAAGTTGGAGTTTTGCCTCAGGCTTACACAACACTCAATTTGAAACTAACCATACTCAAACTAAACACATTAGGAGATCGAGTTTATGTTGGACGCATTTGCAAAGGTAGTCTCTCAGGCTGACGCTCGGGGCGAGTACCTAAGCTCTTCTCAACTGGATGCTCTGAGCGCCATGGTTGCAGAAGGCAACAAGCGCATGGACACCGTTAACCGCATCACCAGCAACTCTTCTACGATTGTTGCAAATGCTGCTCGGTCGTTGTTTGCTGAACAGCCTCAGTTGATTGCTCCCGGCGGCAACGCTTACACCAGCCGTCGCATGGCTGCTTGTCTGCGCGATATGGAAATCATCTTGCGTTACATCACCTACGCAATGTTCTCTGGCGATGCCAGCATCTTGGACGATCGCTGCCTCAACGGTTTGCGTGAAACCTACCAAGCACTGGGCACCCCCGGCGCTTCCGTAGCAGTAGGCGTGAAGAAAATGAAAGAAGCTGCGATCGCGATCGCTAACGATACCAACAACATCACCCGTGGCGACTGCAACAGCCTGATGTCTGAATTGGGTAGCTACTTTGATAAGGCTGCTTCTGCTGTTGGTTAATTTGGTTTCTTTCCTTTTACAAACCCTATCGGAGATACTCGCATCATGAAAACACCTCTAACCGAAGCAGTCTCTACTGCTGATTCTCAAGGACGTTTCCTTAGCTCCACCGAAATCCAAACTGCTTTCGGTCGTTTCCGCCAAGCTGGTGCCAGCATGGAAGCTGCTAAAGCTTTGACCTCTAAAGGTGAATCTTTGGCTTCTGGCGCTGCTAACGCGGTGTACCAAAAGTTCCCATACACCACCACGATGCAAGGCCCTGCGTATGCTTCTAGCCAAGTTGGCAAAGAAAAGTGTGCTCGTGACATCGGCTACTACATCCGCATGGTGACGTACTGCCTCGTAGTGGGTGGTACAGGCCCCATGGATGATTACCTCCTCGGTGGTTTGGCTGAAATCAACCGCACGTTCGAGCTATCTCCTAGCTGGTACATCGAAGCGTTGAAGTATGTCAAAGCAAACCATGGCTTGAGCGGCGACCCTGCTGTTGAAGCGAATTCCTACCTCGACTACGCTATTAACGCGCTGAGCTAGTCTAGAGTTTCGCCCGGAGGGATTAGCGATCATCGGCAAATAGTCGAAGATTGTTAATCCCTCCGGGTATTTTTTTGTCCTCTGGGTACTTTTTGCCTCATGCCTTCCCTGCCAGAAGAATCTCAACCCGACCTGACTATTGAGCAAGCGATCGCCAACCTGCAAGGCGAAGATTTAGGGCTACGGGTTTATGCTGCCTGGTGGCTCGGACGCTTCCGAGTCGATGCCCCTGAAGCCATTGATACTTTAATCACAGCACTCACCGATGAAGCCGATCGCACGGGAGTTGGCGGCTATCCGCTCCGCCGCAATGCGGCACGGGCGTTAGGGAAGCTGAGCGATCGCCGAGCCGTTCCCGCTCTCATCACTGCCTTAGAATGCTCCGATTTTTATGTGCGAGAAGCGGCGACTCAGTCGTTAGAAATGCTAGAAGATCCGTCCTGTCTACCTCAGTTAATCGCGCTGTTGAATAATAATGTATCCGGCACTCTTCCTGCTCCTGAACCACCCCAATTAACGCAGCCTTTCGATGCCATTTTAGAAGCCCTGGGTACCTTGGGTGCAACCCATGCAATTTCTGATATCCAGCCATTTTTAGAGCATCCTTTGCCCCGCATTCAGTATGCAGCCGCGCGGGCAATGTACCAACTCACGCCTGGTCAAGCTGCGACGCAATATAGCGATCGCCTCATCCACGCTCTCTCAGGTGACGAACTTCAGCTTAGACGAGCCGCATTAGCAGACCTAGGGGCGATCGGCTGTTTACCAGCAGCAGAGGCGATCGCCCAGACCCTGGCAGAAAATAGCCTCAAACTCATCGCCCTCAAAGGACTGCTCGAAAAACAACTCCAGCAAACCCCGCTCCCCGATTTATCGGCAGGAGCCATCAAAGTCATGGCATTGATGGATGAATTATTGTAAGAGTTAAGTATGGGATTTTACCCTTCACCCTTTCCCCTTTCCCCTCATGTCTGAACGTCTCCAAACTCTTATTCAAACTGTCGAAGCCGCCGATTCATCAACGCTCCTCATTGATGCTGTCCAGAATTTAGCAGCCTCTGGGCTAGAAGGCGCAATTCCAACGTTAATACAGGCACTGGGCTACAACAATCCGGGAGCCGCCGTTGCCGCCGTGGATGGGCTGATCCAAATTGGCGAACCTGCTGTGCCTGCTCTTCTTGCTCAACTCGATCAACATAACTACACGGCAAGAGCCTGGGCAATTCGGGCGCTGGCAGGCATTGGCGATCCGCGCGGATTAGTAACGTTACTGGGTGCTGCTACTGCCGACTTTTCCCTTAGCGTTCGTCGTGCCGCTGCCAAAGGATTAGGCACGATGAAATGGCATTGGTTTCCCAAAGATTTGCTAGAAATTGCCCAAGAAGAGGCGCTAGAGTCGTTGCTATTTGTAGCGCAGCAGGACGAGGAATGGATTGTCCGATATTCCGCAGTCGTAGGATTGCAGGCACTAGTAGGCGCGATCGCCACTTACCCAGAATGGCGATCGCAAATCCATGCCCAGTTTGAGCAAATGACCATCCATGATACTAGTTGGGCAGTCCGTGCCCGTGCGTGTGAAGCCCAGCGCCAGATCAAGATTGCCGTTCAACCCCTTCAGCCTAAAGATGATCAGCCCTCTAGCCTGCAATCCCATGATTGGGAATCGGTTTTAGCCAAACTCTACGAACGTAAGGGACATGAGCGATTGGTGTTGTCTGAAGGCGATCCTCGTCGATATCGAGATTTGGCAGTGGCGATCGGACGCAAGGTTTAGACAAAATCAAGAAAAAACTCTTGAACGACGAAGATACGGTTGTGCAAGGCTCAGCCGCTGGAGCGCTGGCTCGGACAGGTGAGGCTGCTGTCCCGGCGTTGCTGCAAATTTTAGCTGCACCCGAACATCCTGAAAGCATTAAGGGACATGCGGCCTCGGCGCTTGCCTTCATTGGATCCGAAGCAACAGATTTGTTGTATGAAGCGCTGGATTCTGATTCTGTGGATGTGCGTTGCCCTGTGATTGGAGCGATCGCCCATGTTGCCCAAGAGCAAGCCGACGAGCGATCTTCAAGGTTCTTGTTGCTGCCCTCACCGACCCCGAAACCGTCATTCGCACTGAGGCAGCCTCGGCTTTAGGGCAGATAGATTATGCTCCTGCTATTCCGCATTTAATTCTGGCGATGAAGGATAGCGATGTGGAAGTGCGAAAGGCGGCGGTGAGTACGCTAGAAAAAACAGGCGATCGCGCTGTCATTGAAAACTTGCAGGTAGCAATGAATGATGAAGCGGAAGTGGTGAGAACTTTAGGCAAAGTTGGCGATCGTTCAAGTAGAAAGACGCTTAGGAGTTGCGTGAGAATAAAACACCAGTGAAATGCATTGACTTTTCAGCCCCCTAAATCCCCCATTCTGGGGCAAGACTTCCGAATCTTTCAAAGTCCCCCAGAATGGGGGATTTAGGGGGCGGTTCGGGGCGTTATTTAATTGCAACTCCCTTAGTAGAAGACGACTGCGGATAAGAGGTTTTGATGAGTGCTGAATGAAACTATGAATCTGCTTAGCGCCCCTTTCCTTTAGGAAAGCAGAGGAACCGGATTTTCATACTTTCATTCAGCACCGCCCCTAGAAACTACGTCACTGCAAGATCGTCTTTGACACCATGCGAGTCTTCTTGCGATCGCTTTCCGAAAGTTGCTCGCCCTCCTGCAACCGCGTCGCATTATCCTGTAACACTGTTGCTGCCCCTTGATCGCCCATCTGCAAAGCCGTTTTTGCCGCAGACTGCAACATCGTTGCTGCCCCAGCCCGATCGCCTGCCTGCAATTTCATCTCTGCAATCTGGGTTTGCCGATACTTTGCCAACGCCAGCACATGCTGTTGTACCTGCACATTTGGGTCAGGCTGGTACACCGATAAAATATTCGCCTCTACTGGAATCCGTTCAGAAGCCAAATCTTGCTGCCCCGAAGCCGGATCGTCGTAGCGCACTTGCAGGCTGGCGATCGCCTGCTGCCCTTCGCTCAGTTGCCCCGTGTATAGATTTGCCAGCACCACTCTGGGAGCCTCCATCATTAAATCGCCTAACCGGACGACACAGCTATCTGCTTCCTGAATGAATGGAAGTTCAATAGTATCGGGAACCACTTGAGCGATCGGCTTTAACTCAGCTAGGCGAACTTGAGGCGCTAGAAAAAGATGGAGGTAAGCATTCGTTAGTCCCACAGATTGAATGCGATTGAAGAGGCGATCGAATTCGCTCACCGCCTCTTCAGGTTTGGCAATATAAGACAGAGAACCCCCTGCTTCGTCTGCAATCTGCTCCAAAATATCCTGGTTCCAATGATCTCCAAAGCCCAGCGTACTTACCGTGAGGTTGTAACTAGCCGCAAGCTTTGCCAGCTTAATGCAGCGATGATTATCACCATGCTCATTTTCGCCATCGGTTAACAGAAAAGCCTGGGAAATTGTATCCTTCTTGCCCACCGCCAACGCCTCAATGCCCATCAACATCCCTTCATCGATCGCCGTTCCACCGCTGGGCTTCAGCTTGTTGATTTCCACTTTAATAGAGGCAGGGTTTTCAATGATCTGATTCGGCACGATCAGCTTGGCTTTGTGGTCGAATGCCACGATGGAAAGGCGATCGCCCGCCGATAAACTATCGACAATGCGGTTTGCCGCCTGCTTCACCGTTTCTAGCGGACGACCCTGCATTGAGCCGCTGTGATCCAAAATGAGGCAAAGATTGAGCGGTGCAGTTCTGCCGCCCGGAGGAGCGATCGCCGACAGAGAAATCGCCAATTGCCGCTGGCTGCTAGGTTGCGCCGCGTCCAGGTTGGCATCACTTAAAGCAGCCTGTAAACCCACTCTCATTGCAAAAGCTCCAATCGCTGAATGTTTGAGTTATCGACACTAAAAAGTCAAGACAAAAAATATTTCAAAGAGATTCTCAAAAAAGTTGTAGAAGGTTCGGAAGTCCCCCATTCTAGTACATTCAAAAGCAACGCCTCGCTTTCAGGATCACGTTACTATGGTAGGAATTATTCCATTCTTTTAGGCACCACGCTATGAGTTCACCCATCCAGGCTGTGCAAGGTCAGTACTATGGCGAGGCCTCCTATCGCACCCCACCTCCTGACCTGCCCTCCTTGCTGCTAAAGGAACGGATTGTCTATTTAGGGGGTCCCCTTCACTCGATTGATGATGTCAAGCGGGAACGAGGCGGAGACATTACTCAACTGATTATGGCGCAGTTGCTCTATCTACAATTTGACGACCCCGCCAAGCCGATCTTCTTCTACATCAACTCTACAGGCACCTCCTGGCATACTGGCGAAACCATTGGCTTTGAAACCGAAGCGTTTGCAGTCTGCGATACCCTCAGCTACATCAAGCCGCCTGTTCACACCATTTGCTTGGGTCAGGCGATCGGTGCTGCGGCAATGATTTTATCAGCAGGCACCAAAGGCTTCCGCGCTAGCTTGCCCCATGCCACCATTGTTCTGAATCAGCCTCGTGGCGGCGCTCAAGGACAGGCAACCGACATCCAAATTCGGGCAAAGGAAGTACTAGAAAATCGTCGTGCTATCCTCGATATCTTTTCTAAGAACACGGGACAAACGCCAGAGAAGATTGCGAAAGACACCGATCGCACCTTCTACCTCACCCCCCATGAAGCCAAAGAGTACGGGTTAATCGATCGCGTTTTAGAGAGCGCCAAAGATCTTCCTAAACCGATGGCTGCCCTCGCCCAAAGTTGATACTGGTTTTCTGAGCAATTTACCTATGAGAGTCCCATACCGAATTCCAGGTAGCAACCAAACCCAGTGGGTTGATTTGTACACCCGCTTGGCGTTTGAACGCATCATTTTCTTGAATGAAGCGATCGATGATAACGTCGCTAACTCTGTGGTGGCGTTGATGCTATATCTGGAGTCTGAAGATCAGACAAAGCCCATTAGCCTTTACATCAACTCCTCTGGCGACCAGATGATGGCAGGGATGGCGAGTAGTTTGTCGGCAGGCATGGCGATTTACGACACCATGCAGTTGATTAAGTCACCCATTCACACGATTTGTCTGGGTCAAGCAGTCGGTAGTGCAGCAATGTTGCTTTCCTCCGGCGTTAAAGGATTTCGCGCCAGTCTTCCCCATGCCGAGATTGTGTTAAACCCTTCTTTCAACCGTACCAGAGGGCAGGCAACTGACATTCAAATCTATGCTAAGCGGGTTTTAGAAGATAAACATACCCTCTTGAATTTGCTCTCGAAAAACACTGGGCAATCTGTCGAAAAAATTGCCAAAGATCTCGATCGCACCTTCTACCTCACCCCGCATCAAGCCCAGGAATACGGCTTAATCGATCGCGTAGTAGAAAGCACGAAGCATCTTAGACCCGTGGCGGCGGCTCTGACTTAACTTCTTCAGCCCTAACTTTTAACAAACCTAGGAGAATCAACCTATGCCTATTGGAGTCCCCCAAGTTCCTTATCGTCTCCCCGGTAGCTCCTATGAGCAATGGATCGATATCTATCAGCGGCTTAGCCTGGAGCGCATTATTTTTCTCAGCCGGGAAGTAGACGACAACATTGCCAATGCGATCGTTGCCTCCATGCTCTACCTCGATTCTGAAGACCCCACCAAGCCAATCCGGTTGTATATCAACTCTCCCGGTGGCTCGGTCACGGCAGGCATGGCGATTTACGACACCATGCAGCATATCAAGTCTGAAGTGGTGACCATTTGCGTCGGTCTGGCGGCTTCTATGGGTGCATTTTTGCTGACTGCTGGCGCTAAAGGCAAGCGTGTAGCGCTACCCCACGCCCGGATTATGATTCACCAACCTTTGGGTGGCACCGGACGGCAGCAAGCCTCAGATATTGAAATTGAGGCGCGGCAGATTTTGCGAGTGCGCAGCGAGTTAAATATGTTAATGGCGCAGCACACAGGCAAATCTGTTGAGCAAATTCAGAAAGATACCGATCGCGATTACTTCCTATCTGCTGAAGAAGCCATGAATTACGGCTTAATCGATCGCGTCATTACTGAGCATACTGCTTAAGCTCTAGCTGGCGTTTGTTTAAGGATGGGAGATAAATTTCTCTCTTGAGGTCTGTACAATTTAGCGTTGTAAGTGGCAGAATGTATCAAAATTCTGCCATTTTTTTACACCACATGGATCTTGCCGACTGTTACCGACTTTTAGGGTTGAGGACTGGCGCTTCTTACGAGGCAATCAAGGCTTCTTATCGTCGGTTAGCACGGCAGTATCACCCCGATGCCAATCCTCAAGACCCCGATCGAGCGAAGGATAAGTTTATTAAGCTTACCGATGCTTACAAACATTTGATTAGTGTTGTGCCTCCTGCGCCTGCTGTGTCGCCAAGAGCAAAACCTAAGCCTGCTGCTCCAGAAATTAAAGTAACAGTGTCTCAAACGGTTGCTACACCCTCGCCTCAGGTAGATCCTCCATCCAAACCGCAACCTTCTCGGAAATCGCCTCCCGTTGAGTTCAATCCAGACCTATCGCTAACCGATCGCCAGCTTAAGGAAAACTCTTACGAGCAATTGCAGAACTTCTTGCGCGAACAAAGATTCCCACGGGCGATCGCGCTAGTCGAAGGCTTAGCCCAGCGAATGCCCCACGATAGCGAGGTGCGGCAGTGGCAAGCCATTACTTATCAACGCTTTGGGCGATATTTAATTGGACAGAAGGAAGGCGATAAGGCGAGAGTCTATCTTAAAAAGGCTTTGCGAACTGATCCTCACAACAAGTCGCTGTGGTACGAGGTAGACCGCGAGTTTCGCCGCCTAGAGCAAGTAGAAATCTATTGACGAAGCCGCGTAGAGCAAGTTCAACGGTGATTGTGAATGACAGGCGATCGCACAGCAAGTACAGAGCTAACAATGGCAGTGCGATCGGTGATTTTGCCATTGCATTGCCTAACATTGGTAATGCGACTACCAACATTGGCAATGCGATCGCAACGCGACCCATCAGCCTGGCTCACTATGCCAATGCTGGGACTGACAATCATCATCGTTAGATTCTCCGTAATTATGGGGCACTGCTGTAGTTATGGGCACTATAGAGGTGCTAATCATTACACAGTGAGTTAACGATGCCTACTCAAGATACCACTCGGCGCTTGTCGCCCCAAATCCTTGACCGCGATATTGATGCATTACATGGACTACAAACGGTTCCTAGGTACGATACGATTCGCCCGGAAGCCAGTTTAGGCGCTTTGCAACTTGCCTACCAAAATATGTTGGCGCAACAGCAAGTAGAAACTGAGCGGCAATTGCTCTCGAAAGCGGCAGCAGATGCGGCGCGCCTGGCAGAGTGGGAGTTTCATAAAGCGATATTGTCGATGAAGGAAGTCGTTGTGGGTCAGTTTGGCTCGGATAGCGATGCAGCGCAGGCAGTGGGCTTGAAGAAAAAGAGCGATCGTAAACGTCCGGCTCGGCAACGAGTGCTGACACAGGTCACATAGCCTCCACGGCTCTCCCATTTATAGAAGTCACAGCAAGGAGATAGGCAAGGCTTATCTCTTTTTTTTGCCCCTAGAATTGCGCGCATTGATAAGATAGCTGGGCGATCGCTGGAACTGGCTGATAAATGTGCTCGAACCTACTATCCTCATCCACAAGACTATGTGCGATCGCACTGGCTCCTAGGAGCAGCCCACCGAGTCAACCATCATCTAGACGAAAGCGACCACCACCCCAACGAAGCCCTAACCCGCTGCCGAGCCATCAATTCAGTAGATACTGAAGCCGACATTCTGCTCGATCTTGCCCGGTTGCGCCTCGACCAAAACCAACCTGAAGAAGCGCTGCGGCTGGCAACTGAAGCCCAGGAGATTGCCCAGCGCAGTGGCTACGTCCTGCAAGAAGCAGATGTGCAGTTGTTTTTTGCCGAACGGGCACTGGAGCAGGGCGATGTGCCGAAGGCATTGGGTCATGCCAGGGAGTCGCGGCGGTTGGCGACTTGTGATGGCGGGGAGTTTGTTTATAAGGTGACTTATGATGCGGCAGGGGAATTGTTGCACAGGATAATGGGGCAATGAAAAAGGCTTGAGAGATTGTCTGAAAAGCCTAGATTGCTGACCGATCCGCCCCCTAAATCCCCCATTCTGGGGGACTTTGAAGCAGAACTGGCTCGGAAGTCCTGCCCCAGAATGGGGGATTTAGGGGGCGAGTGTAAGAGGCTCTGATACTTTTCAAACATCCTCTTAGCTAAGATCTAGCATCATCCTCAGTAACCGTAAGGTGCCACCTAGCAATAAACTGAGCATTGTCTACTCTAAAGCCTCTGCGATCGCTTCTTCCAATTGCTCTTTGCTCAACGTTGTTAGTAAAAAAACCTCCTGAAACGTCTTGCCTTTCCGTGCAATCAGCTTAAAGCCGCCCCGAATCGGCACCGACACCTTAATGTTGAGGCTGTGCATATTAGATTTAGTAGAACCCAATACTGCCGGAGTAATGGTTTGAATCCCTTCGCACTCGCTCAATTCGGTCAGGATGGCAATCAATCCTGGAATATGGGTGGAATGATTCCAGACCACTCTGCCCTTTTGCGGTTTGTCTGGTTTGCCCATAATTCTGTGAAAAGATTCGTAAACGAGAGAAAGAATGCTTGTGGCGATCGGAATGCCATCATATTGTAGATGAAAGCAAAGAAAACATTCTGTCTAATATTTTGCAGAGTAGAAAGCTTGTGTCAAAGCCACCGACCTAATGCATAATGGCTATGCCCATCCAATACTCTGGCAGAAACCGCCACTATTCCCGGAGGAAGAATGCATCTAGAGGAACCCCAGGCAAAACCCAAAGCGCCGACCCTGCGCCCCTATCAGAGTCAACTCATTAAAGACCTCTACGTTGAGTTGGGCAAAGGGCACCGACGCATTGCCATTATTGCGGGAACTGGGGCAGGTAAGACCGTCATTGGCGGCAAAATTTGCGCAGATACAGCAGCGCGCGGCTGTCGGCTACTATTTATTGTGCATTTAGATGTTTTAGTGGGGCAGACCTACGAAAAGATGCAGGCGTTTGGGCTGCACTGTGGCTTCATTAAAGCTGGGTGGAAGGAAGACCCAGAAGCGCCGATTCAAATTGCCAGTATTCAAACGATGGCGCAGCGAACTTGGTGGAGAACTTGGAAGGCGCACGTCGTGTTTTTTGACGAAGGACATACCACAGTTTTTAGCCAAGTCGGACAAGACATCATTTACGACACCCATCCCCGTGCCGTGCATTTAGCGATGACAGCAACGCCCTATCGGTTGGGCAAAGATCAACTGGGCGATCATATGGAAACCCTAGTCGCTTCACCCGTACCGTCAGAGTTGCAGAAGATGGGTTTTCTGGCAACGATGAAGTATTTTGGAATGCCGAAAGATACACAAGTTGACTTAGAAGGAGTACGAACACTTGCTGGGGATTTTGATGAGCGAGATTTGAAAAATGCGTGCGATCGCCCCGAACTTGTAGAACGCATTGTCGAAGAGTGGCAACGCCTCACCCCGAACAAACGCACGATCGCTTTTTGCGTCGATGTGGAACACGCGCGTCACGTTGCCGAAGCTTTCTGTGCAGTCGGCGTAGCGGCAGATGTGGTAGATGGCAACACACCCATCAAAGAACGCCATCGGCTATATGCTGCGTTAGGATCAGGCGAACTTTTAGTGCTAACTTCTTGCAACGTCATTAGCATTGGCTTTGATGAACCCAGCGTCGAAGTTGGGCTGCTGCTGCGTCCTACTCAATCGCGGGCGCTCCATCAACAGCAAATTGGACGAGTAATGCGGATCTCGCCAGCAACGGGCAAAACCCACGGCTTAATCCTGGATCAAGCAGGCAACTTGCAACGGCTGGGATTTCCTGAAGACATCCAGGAGTATCGCTTGCCCAATCGACGAGAGCCAGGTGAGGCGACGGCGGCTCCAGCAAAGCAGTGTCCGCAGTGCAATCAGTTGGTGTGGGGATTTGTGGTGCAGTGTCCAGGGTGTGGCTTTACGTGGGAAACTGAGCCACAGGTGAGGATAGATGATTTAGTAGAGGTATTGACCGAAACGCAAATTCGGGAAATGCGGAAAGAGGAGATGATGGCATTTTTGCAGGTGCATCGGCGGCGATCGTATGAGGATGGTGCTGCGCCGACTTGGACAGAGAATAAGTTTAGAAAAGAGTTCGGCTGTTCGCCTGATGTGTTGTGGTATCGAGGGCTGATTTTTGGAAAACGTCCGACGAGGCAGGATCAGGTAGAGTATCAGAATTACTTGGGGGCGATCGCCCAGCGCCAGGGTAAATCTATTTCCTGGGTGATTGACCAATTTCAGCAAGAGTTCGGAGTCGGCAGCTATCAAGAAGCGTTTTTACGTTAGGACTTTGCAATATGATGGGCGATCGAATATCTGAACGAGTAGGTGCATTCATTCTTCGCAAAAACAAAAGCCTGTATGAGTTATTGCTGTTCCATCATCCAGATTGTCAGGATGCGAACATTCAGATTCCAGGTGGCGGAGTAGAGGCAGGAGAATCGATTGAAGCAGCGCTTTACCGAGAAATTCATGAAGAGAGCGGATTGACGAATCTTACCATCATTCGTAAGTTAGGCGAATCGCGGCGATGCTGGTTAGATACAAGTGTAGAGTCTTGTCGGCATTATTTTCTTTTAGAAGTACAAGATACTGTTCTTGAACAATGGGAACATTGCGTTCATGGTGACGGCATAGACGCTGGACTAAAGTTTTCCTATTACTGGCATCGTCCGGCGATCGGGTTTGTTCTACCTAAAAGCAGCGGTCAAGTATTTCTGAATCCCAAACATATTCCTGAACTGTTCTCCTAAGATTTAACCCGCCTAAATCTTTCCTGCGCCGATTGAAACGCTTCTTTCATCACCGCTTGAATTTGCTGCGGATCAGGTTTCTTTCCACCCATTAAATCCCCAAAGTAAAGGCAAGCTCCTTCACCCAGCGACCAGGTATAAGCTGCTGCCCAAGATGCTGCTATCACGCTGCCAAAACCAGGGATAAACTTGACCAATTCTCGCCCGACTGCTTGAGCTAAGAAGCCCCCGGCGATCGCACTTACCACGCCACCCGCCTGAGAAGGGGTCAACGTTTGCCCATACAATTTCCCCAGTAAGCCCACCATTGAAACTTGTAAAGCCGTCAAAACGGGCATGGTCGCAAAAGGTAGGGGCACAGCCGCCAATGTCGCCGCCATCACGGTAAAGGCTGTCATATAACGGTGCGCCGTATCGCGGTAAAGCGTGCCAATTTTGTCACTAGCGCCTTCGTCTAAAAGCTGATAAATGGCTTCCGATTCGGCTTCGGGAAGCATCTCGGCAAGAGCCTCTCTAAAGGCTTCCAAACCATAAAAAACAGGCTCATAGCCATCTTCTTCCAGGGTGAAATCGATGAGAATGGCGGCATCATAACAGCCCGTGAACGTAGCTTTGAGGGCAGAAAAAATGCGATCGATTTCTTCAGAAGCGGGAGGGTAGGGCGGATGGTCGGCGTTGGGAGGATAAACTTCGTGGAGACAAGTAACAGCTAGAAGGCAGGGAATATCAGGGTGTTGCTGCCGGATTTCTTGAGCAATTTGTTTGAGGCTATCGGTGGCGAAGTCGCTAATTTTAACGGTGAGGATTAAGACTCTGGCTCCTCTGCTTTTTTGTTGGAGATCGCCTGCTAACTCTTGAGCGATCGTCTGAGTATCACGGCTAATATCTCCCAAACCAACAGTATCTGTGAAGATAATCAACGGCAAATCAGCAGAAGGATAGGCGTAGCGTTGAGTATGCTGAGTATGAGGACGAAACCCTTGCCCAATAATTTCAGCCGAAACCCCAGTTAAACCTCGCACAATTGAGCTTTTACCCGATTGCGGTTTACCAACTAAGACAGCCTCCGTCGTCGGAAGTTCTGAACGGACTCGCTCTAAAATTTCGGCAACTTGAGCTTCGTTGATGCTGAACCATTGAGCAGGGTTAACCTTTACAGGCAATATTTTTCTTACACGGTTTGTCACACCCTCCATCCAAGAAAGCGGCTTGCTAGTAGATTGAGTGGCATCCGGCTCGTGTGGTTCAGGCATAGAACAGGGAGTCTTTGGAGTTGGCTTAATTTTAGCTGAAAAGTCTTTACTGCTCCAGTTCTCTTCAAGGCGGACACATCCAAAACTTAACTTTAGCTTTCGAGTCTGATGAGCTACTGGCGTGGTTGAACGGCTACAAATAATCTGTTCTACGATGCCGACTAACTCTGCTAGTCCACTCCAACTAAATTGTTCATGCTGCTTTTGCGCCCCTCACCTCTTCTAAATCACTTCAGAATATTCAGGCAAGCTCAATACCTATCCTCAGGTTTCTTGACCCAGATCCCTAAGTTGCTGTTTTATTCTTTCAATCTCATTAAGTAGTTGCCTTACTCGACTATATGCAGCTTCGTCATAAGATGCTGATAACTCACTGCTTAAATTATCAAGGGTTCCAGATAATTCTCTGCTATAAGTGTCTACTATTTTATTTGTTAAAGCGTTAGATACAGCTTCTGGATTTTCAGGTTGAGTGGGATTACTTGGACGAACTAGAACAGGTAGATTTCGCTTCACCTGGGCACTGATATAACTCTTAGTCTCACTAGAGCTGACGGTATTACGCAAATCTGTTATGAGAAGTTCTTGCTTAGCTTTCAATTGTTCTCCTACATCAGTAAAAGTTTTTGTTAAAGTAGCCTCTAGGTTTTTCACCTGTTGTGACAAGACTGCAAATTCCTCGTTCAATCTTTTACTTGTTTGAATTCTTTCTTGCTCTTTTGCAGTTAACAATGATTCTGTACTTTTTAACTGATCTGACAAAGTGGATAATCTCTCGTTTATCTGTATTCGTTCCTGAACTTTATCTGCTAATGCAGACTCTGAGCGAATAGATTCAAGAATTTTGGAGTTTTCTTCTGAAGAATTACTTACTCGTTCAATCCTACTAACTAAGAAATTGAGAGCTTGCTCTACTCGATCTCCCTGCTTCTGAGCCACTGAATTGTGTTGAACAGTTAAGTTTTTAGCTGTATTGATTTCATGGATAATTTCGGTAGAGTTATCATCTCTATTGTTATCGTCTAATAGGAATATTCGATTGACGATGAAGAAAAGAACTCCAACCGCTAGAAGCTCAGAAGCCAAATTAATGGCAATAGATTTTATAGTTTCTTGAGCAATAAGATAATGACCAGTAAAAGCTATGACTGCCGAAAGCAGCAGTAGCAGCAAGTAGACAGCTAACTCGTAGCGCTTTAACTTAAGCTTATCCATTCATAGACAACCTTCGTGGAACTGCCCCACCGAGGACTTGCGACATAACTCGTTTTTAGAGAAAAATTTTCCGCATATTACCTTAAATTAGGCAGAGCGGCAGAATCTTTCTGTATAATACGCCAGCTAAGGTGGATCAGCAGAATCTTTCTGCATATTTTTAGATTTTGTCTGGCTATCAGCGATCGCCCCTCCACTACCCCTACTTTAATTACTGCCCTCATTTTTTGAGTCGTGCTGCTCCGCAGATACCGCAAGGGTCGCCTTCCAGTTCCTGATTCTTTGTTGCTTGTTAGGACATAGCTTTGCTATACTGAACAACGTTTGCTGGTGTAGCTCAGTTGGTAGAGCAGCGGTTTTGTAAACCGCCGGTCGCAAGTTCGAGTCTTGTCACCAGCTTTTATTTTTATCCTATAATTTTCGCCTAAACTTTTGTGAGTGAAGGACAAGTCACAGTTTTTTGGTTTGTCCAGTCGGTCAAGTTTTGTGCATCACGGTAGTGGCGAGGAGTTTTCAGCAAAAGCTGCCAAGCTTTGTCAGCCGGAATGAGATTGAACTGCTCAGGGTAATGAGTTTGCAACAGAGTTTGTACCTCTGGATAGTAATCGGAATTTAGACCGGGAAAAAGATGATGCTCGGTATGATATGAAAAGTTAAAATGCAAGAGGTCAAAAACTTTAGGCATTCTTAAAGACACGCTGTTAAGAAGCGGATCATTCACCTCGGTCATCGGGCAAAGGAAATGATTGGTGTATACATAAAACATAACTCCAGCATAGCCAGTGCTAATGGGAAGCAAGTAGCCCAAAAGAATGCCGATGGGATTGTGAATGTACAATAAAATGCTGAGATGAATCGCGGCAATCCAAAAGATTTCGATCGCAATAAGTCGGCGTTTGGCAGGGCTAACGACAACGGCAGCAGGAACATAATCTACATCGTCGCGGTTAAAGAAAAGGATTGAGGTTAGATGCCGAAAAGTATGGGTTCCCCAAGCTGTTAACATGCCAAAGGCAAGGAAGACCCCATTGACTTCGGCGGAAGGAATGACCAGATTTTGGATCCATTTGCCCCAGGTGTTATTTTGCTGAACCAGGTAGCTGCGATCGGGATCTTGCAGTGAGTTTGTTTGAGTATGGTGTTTGTGATTGTGAACCGCTTTCCAGAGTGTAGGCGGCATCCAGAGCAAAGACAACCCAATCAAAGCAATAAAATCTACTAAACGAGGATTTTTAATGACGCTGCCGTGCATCATATCGTGACAGGAAAACAGCAATGCCACGACGCTATTGCCCATGATTAAAGTGAGTGGTAAATAGAGCCAAAGCCAATAGATTGACCACAGATTAAGATGTTGAGCGATCGCCCATCCTAACAGCAAAATGAGAACATTAATCCCCAAAATAATCAGCTTACTAAAGCTCGGTATAAAAGCTTCTGGGGGCAGCAATGGGCGCAGAAATTTTACGTAATCTAATTGAGTTAGCATGATTCTCCAACAATAGAGGGTATATGACCTTTCGTTGAACTATCGTTGGATCATTTTCACTTAAAAATGGTGGTTGAGTATAGGGGTTAAGCTAAACTCCAGCACCCATTCAGTAACAAATTTCTCTCACGAGTCTGATATAGCCTAACAGAGTTTGGTGAGGCTGAATTCTGTTAGCACAGTTGTTCTATAGATGTTCTTAAAAGGAGTTCGGGTGTAATCATAGAAGTCTGTTAGAGGATGTTTGAAAAGTTATGGCAAGTCAGATTTTACGCCAATCGCCTCACCATAATCCGGATCATCGCCAGATAGATCAGAGTCTCTGAGGTCTGCGGAAGGTGTTCATAATCTTTGTTC
>JAHHII010000029.1 GCA_019358855.1 Timaviella obliquedivisa GSE-PSE-MK23-08B
ATGTCCGTTGGGCATCTTGCCATGTTTATGAACTTTAGGATGACCACAGAGTCGGCATTCCATGACTTGAGGGGAGGGATAATTTGTTCTCTAGTCTACCAAAACCACATCATTCTGATGCACTACCCTTCGTTTATCTTAATGACGGGGGCTGACCTCATGGCTGTCGTTGATGGAAGAATAGACTTTCTTGCAATGCTTGTGAGGAAGAGACGACACGCTTCTCAAACTGGAAAAGTTTTGTTGGAGGTTAGTGAGTTCTAATAAGATCCAACTGTTTAACAGTTTCATTGCCCCTTCCTACTAAGCCTTTAGAACTATCTAATTGATTTTTAATTCTCTAAAGCAAATGCAGCGGATCAACATCGATCGCCAAACTGACTCCTGGAGGACAGTGCGATCGCATTTCTCCTAACTCCATTAGATTCAGGCTTTCGTCCAATCCGCCTTTCAATAAAATCTGCCATCTGTAACGTCCTGCTAGGCGCTCGATCGCGGCTGGGGCAGGACCTAAGAGTTCGTAAGAGGAATGATTCCCCTGGATTTGAGTTGCGAGGTCTTGAGCGGTTTGGCAAACGGCGATCGCATTTAGCCCGCTCAGTCGTAGTAAAACTAACCGTCCGTAGGGTGGGTAATTAAGGGTTTGCCGATATCTTAGCTCTGCTTCTACAAAGGAGCGATAGTTTTGCCCTTTGACGGCTTCAACGACAGTATGCTCAGGTGAGTAGGTTTGCAGGATGACTTGTCCCGGATCCTCTCCACGTCCGGCACGTCCGGCAACTTGGGTTAGGGTTTGGAAAGCTCGTTCGCTGGCACGGTAATCGGATAGGTGCAGTAGCCCGTCGGCGGCGACGATGCCGACTAGGGTGACTTGGGGTAAATCGATGCCCTTGGTCAGCATTTGTGTGCCGACTAATAGATCGGCATCGCCCATGGCAAAGCGGGTCAGCAGTGCCCGGTGGGATCCTTTAGCGCGGGTCGTGTCGCTGTCAAACCTGAGGCAGCGCAGGTTAGGAAATTGGCGGCTTAACTCTTGCATAATGCGTTGGGTGCCGCTGCCGAAATTCTTGAGGTAGGGAGATGCGCAGGCAGGGCATTGAGGGGGATGGGTTTGTCCATACCCACAGTAGTGGCAGCGGAGGGATTGATAGCCGCCTTCTTGGGCTTGGTGGTAGGAGAGCGAAACATCACAGTGTGGGCATTCCATGACGTGTCCGCAGTCACGACAGGAGACGAAGGTGCTGTGTCCGCGACGATGGATGAAGAGGATGCCTTGTTGTTTTGCGGCGACCATTTGTTCGATCGCCAATTGCAGCGATCGGCTAAAGATGGAGCGGTTGCCGTGCCGGAATTCTTGCCGCATATCTACGACTTGAATAGGAGGCATGGGGCGTGATTGGACACGATGCGGAAGGGAAAGGTAGAGAGGTGTTGGAACTTTAACTCTTAAATTTTGAACTTCAGATGGGATCAGAGAAGGCTGAGTAGTGGTGAGCCAGCTTTCTAGAGAAGGGGTGGCAGAGCCCAGGATGAGCGGGCAGTCGGCTAGTTCGGCACGCCATTGAGCAACAGTGCGGGCATGGTAACAAGGAGCAGGTTGATCTTGCTTAAAGCTGCTGTCATGTTCTTCATCTAAGATAATGATGCCCAGGTTGGGAAGTGGGGCGAAGATGGCAGAGCGAGTGCCAATCACGACTTGAGGGGTGCCGCTGAGCATTTGTCGCCAGGTGTCATAGCGTTCGCCATTGGAGAGGGCGCTATGGTAAACACGAACGCGATCGCCAAATCTTGCCCGAAAGCGATCGGTGAGTTGGGGCGTTAGACCAATTTCGGGAACGAGGACTAGGGCAGATTTACCTTGGTTGAGTAAAGGGGCGATCGCTTGAAGATACACCTCTGTCTTGCCCGAGCCAGTAACTCCGTGTAACAAAGTTGGAGTATATCCAGTAAGGTTGGAAATTGCTCCTACTGCTACTGTTTGCTCTGGTGTGAGTACTTTGTTGTGGTCGGTAATTGGATGAGCGCTAGATTCTAGCCGTAGGACTTCTTTCGTGTGAATGACCACGCAACCCTTGAGTTCTAAAGTTTTGAGGACTGAAGAACTAGTCTGGCAAGTTTGCAGCAATTCCTGAAGCCACATTTCTCCTCCTTGTCGTTTTAGTACACTAAGGATTTCCTGTTGACGGGAAGTGAGGTCAAGCAGAGGTAGATTAGCGACCCGTGTGACGGCTTGCTTCTGCTTGGGGCGAACGGGAGTAGGGGCTTCGAGATAGCTCTTGACCCAACCTCGTTGGATTAGGTCTTTTAAGCCTCGATTTGCGCCTCGGATCTGACGCTGGATGTATTGCCAGGAATAGTCGCCGTTTTTCTGAGATTGAAGCAAGGTGAGAATTTGCTGGGCAGTGGAGTGTAAGAAGACAGTTGCGCTTGGAGGGATTAAGTCGGGCTGAAGGCAAATGCGGCGCTGCGATCGCCCCAATAATCCTGGCGGTAATGCGACTTTGACGACTTGCATCAATGGTGTGCAGTAATATTGTCCGACTCGTTGCAGTAGCGTCCAGTAGGTAGGTGGAAAAAAGCCTTGGCTGATGATATCTTCGACGGGACGAACAGCAGCAGAGTCAAGTTCTGGAGGGAGTTGGTCAATCAGAGCGATGGCGATCGCGCCGACTTGCTGTGCTCCAAAGGGGACACTTAACACATCACCCGGCTGCACTGATAAGTCGGCAGGCAAGCCATAAGTGAATAATCCTTGTGCGCTAGGGCAGTCTACTAAGACTTCTACCCACTGTCGCGCTGGCATTGAATATTCTGTTCTAGGCTCAGCAGCTTTAGGATTGGATAGACTAGCGGGTGCAGACATTGGGAGTTGGGGAGGAACGGATCACCTAGTCGTTGAGATTTAAGAAATGATCTAATGCATTTTTACTTAGCTTAGGGGAATATCCCAATTTTGTTTCAACCTCTACAGTAACTTGGCGAAAGGAGAAGCGATCGCTCTCTGTAGGAAGTTGTCATTGAGCAAAACGAGAAGACCCTTGTGAGAATACTAACCCACTGCATGGGCGATCGCTCTTTATCCTTGAAAAAGTCTTACCGCCTAATCATCCATCTACAGCGATCGCCCTAACTAACAGTTGGTGTATATTGCCTGCGAGTGGCGATCGCAAACAGCAACACGGCAAAGGTCAAGCCCCCAGCCAAATACAGCGGATAGCTATGGGTAGCAGGATTATTTTGGTTAACTAATAATCCTGCAATGATTGGACCGAACGCGTTAGATACGTTGAGGTACGAGGTATTTAAGCCAATCACTGTCCCTTGTGTCTCTGGCGTAGCATTAAGTGAGATCAGCGTCGTAATCATGGGTTGTACCAAAGAATTGAACAGTGAGAAGATAATGCTAACGCAGACGAAATAAACGACGTTTGGAAAGATAGGCATTAAGGTAAACGATACGCTACGGATAAACACAGCCAATAGCAGAATATTCACCAAACTAAACTTGCGGGTCAATATTTTAATACCCAGAAGCTGCATTAATACTCCTAATACACCAAATGCAAAGAACATTAAGGTTAACCCTTTATTGTCTTGTCCTAACACTTCAAGGAAGTAGGGTTGGAACGCAAAAGTGAATATGGTGAAGGTTGTGCCAATTAAAAAGTTAATCACGAGCAAGATACCGACCTTGGGAATGGCTAGCCCAGTAATTAAGCTGCTCAAACCTAAATCAAAAACATTGTGGGACTTGTCGGCTTTGGTAGTAAGCGTTTCGGGCAGAAAAAAGATAGTGATGATCAGGGCGATCAAGGCGATCGCGGATGATACTAAGAAGCCAGCCCCCAAGGAAATCTGCTGTGCCAATAGGCTGAGGGCGGGCCCTAAAACGAACCCTAGCCCAAAGGTTGCGCCATAAATTCCAAACCCTTTTGCTCGTGTCTCTGGAGTTGTGACATCTGAAATAACGGCTTGCGCCACAGAGGCATTGCCCCCAGTGATGCCATCTAAAAAACGTGCCAGAAAAAGAATCGTGACGGTGGTAGCGGTTCCAGCGAGGAAGTTAGCGAGCACGGTTCCGGCTAAGCTGATGATTAGCAGGGGCTTGCGACCGAAGCGATCGGATAATTTGCCGATGACAGGAGTTGCAAAGAATTGGGCGATCGCATAAGTCGAAAACAATAAGCTGGTTTGAAAATCATTAAGCCCGAATTGCCGACCATAGAGGTAAAGAATGGGAATGAGGATTGTAAAACTAAGTGAATTGGCAAAGGCAATTAAAGCGATGATCCAAAAGCTGCGATTCATATCATGGCTAATTTTTGAGCCTCATTAGTATCACATATCTGATGATTGAAGAAGGGTGTAGGCTAAAGATTGAATTGCCGATATGTAATGACTTCCCATGCCTTCTGTTTCTTTAAACCAATTGATTGCTGCGGCTCGTTCTGGCGATCGCCTGATCAGTTTCCCAACCGATACTTTGCCTGCACTAGCCGTTCGACCCGAGCGATCGACTCTGATTTTTGAAGCCAAACAGCGCAGTCTAGATAAACCGTTGATTTTGATGGGAGCCGATGCGACAGATCTTTGGGAGTATGTGCAAGGTAGCGCTGCCGAAATGGACGTTTGGCAGAGTGTTGCCGCCCAATATTTTCCAGGAGCACTAACGCTAGTGTTGCCAGCCAGCGATCGCTTGCCGCTTGCCATCAATCCTACTAACCCGACGACGATTGGTATTCGGGTGCCCAACAACGGCGTTGCCCGCTATATCCTGACCCTAACTCGCCCCCTGGCAACCACCAGTGTGAACCATTCTGGCGAACCGCCCTTAGAAACTCTAAGCGATATCAACACCCAGTTTCCTGAAATCTTGACCCTATCGTCTGCCGAACTAGCCGAACTAGAGAGTACCCTAGCCCCCTTCAACAGCACTCCTATAAAAACTGGAACCCCTTCCACCGTCGCCAAATGGACAGGGCAGGGGTTCCAGATTTTGCGGCAGGGCGAGATCAAGCTAGAAACTTGATCGCCCTGCTTTTAGATTTTCCTGCTCCTTTAGAGCAGCGCTAAGGGGGAATCTAAGGTCAAATCTAAGTCTGTATCAGGGTCAATAGAGATTAGCGTAACCCGATTGCGCCCCAAGAAGGTGGCAAGCAACGTACCTACTGCGCCGCCGCCCAGCACTTCTTCAGTAGCAATAGCGCGATCGCCTGTGACTGCTGCAACCCCTGCTGCTGCACCCGCACCCAGCGCTGCCCCTGCCAAAAGCTCCAGCACATTAGAACCCCGACGCACTTCTTCGGTCTGAGTCATAAGCTGAGACGTGGCGTTGATTGGCATCTCGGTGCCATCAGGCATAATTAAGGTCTTAGCAAAGAAGCGAGCGCCTTTATTTTTTTCTACGCGCAACTCGCCCACAACCTCGCTATCGGCAGGAATGAGTAGCTTGCCCGCAGCTGATGTGATGTTGCGATTGATTGTGAGTGACACAGGCACCGGGTCAGGTTCTTCCATCGACAGCAGAATCTTATCGGCTGCGTCGTAGCGAGTTGGGATGGTTGTGCCAACGGGAATTTGGGCTGATGCTTGACCGATAACATAGGGCGACATTACGGCTGTCACATCGCCAGCACTCGCCATTGCTTGATAGATAAATGCTGCTACTTCTGACCGGGTAGCGGGGCGAGTAGGATTGAGATATTGGGCGTTGGGATAGTTGACAACGATTTTCTTTTCGGTGGCAGCAGCAATGCTGTTACGTGCCCAGTCAGGAATGGAGTTAGCATCGCTGAAAGACTGTAGCGTTGTGCCTACTGCACTGCTAGGAGCATAGCCTAAGCCACTAGTAAGGGCAACCAAGACTTGAGCGCGAGGAATGTACTCACCAGGACGGAAATCATTTTCAGGATAACCACTCATGAACCCTTTAGAATAGGCATCACGAATAGCAGCGGATGCCCAGTAGTCATTAGGAACATCTTTAAAATTAACGGTATTGCGAACCGGGTTGCGATTGAATGCGGTACGTAGCATGGCGGCGAATTGAGCACGAGTTACGGGCTCATCAGGACGAAAGCTGCCATCGGGAAAACCTGTTAAAATGTTGCGGTTTGCCAATTCTTGAATGTAGCCATTTGCCCAGTAGCCACTAGCAACATCGCTGAAGGTTGTTGCGGAGCGGGTTTGAGCTTGGGCTGAAACTTGCATTGCTAGGGGCGCAGCGGCTCCTGAGATTAAAGTTAGCGCAGTAAACAAAGCAGTGCTCGACTGCATGAGATGAAATTTAGACATGAAAAATACCCTCTAGGTTCTTTCGATAATTGGTAATTGTGTGAACTAACTTTGCCTTGCGCGTCGGGTGGGTTAGTTTCGCTTATATCTGATTAGACACTTCTGAATGAAAAAGGTTCCGGAGAAACTTTGACTCGACTCAAGACAGCAGCTATGCTGGCAGATGAATTCTGGCTAAATTAAGGATTAGAAGAGAAATGCGATCGCTGATAATCCATTAAAGTATTCCCTGAGAAGAGCTTTTGCAAACAGATTGCTTGTAAGCGGTCGCCCTAAACTATTTCAGTGGTAAGAACCCAACTCGTTGAACCGTTTGTTGTCCTTGAGCCGACAACACCAGATCAATAAACTGCTTGACTGCTTGACTAGTTTTTTGGGGCACGACAAGATACACGACCCGACTTAAGGGATAGCTCCCTGCTTTAATGGCTGTTTCATCAGCAGGCG
The DNA here is from genome assembly GCA_019358855.1 of Timaviella obliquedivisa GSE-PSE-MK23-08B. Classification (NCBI taxonomy): domain Bacteria; kingdom Bacillati; phylum Cyanobacteriota; class Cyanophyceae; order Oculatellales; family Oculatellaceae; genus Timaviella; species Timaviella obliquedivisa. Next base: position 6,742 of record JAHHII010000029.1, read on the forward strand.
AAACCCCTTCAATGGAAATGAGTCGCACCGTCTGCTGGTTGACCGCTTGAGCGACCGTTGTGTAGCCAATACCGTTGTTCTCTAAGGCTTGTAACATTGGTGTGGTTTCGTCGCGCGGGAGCGTCACAAAGTTGGGGCTGTCGGGGGCAAAGGCTTCGCCCAACAGCACTACATCTTTAAAGAAGCTGCCTGTCCCGCTAGCCGGAGGACGGTTAATTACTTTGATCGGGAGATCGGATCCGCCTACCTGCGACCAGTTAGTAATTTGTCCTTGATAAATTTGCTTGATCTGTGCCAGCGTTAAGCTGCCTTGAAACGGATTATTAATGCCCACCACAATGGCGATCGCGTCTCGCGCAAAGGGCACAGCTTGCAGCCCTGCTTGCAGTTCACTGCCGCCAATAGGACGAGAACTGACTGCCATCACCACCTCATTCTTGAGCAAATTCTGAATGCCCTGGTTGCTGCCGTTGGGTTTGCCGTCGGGTACACCGTAGGTTGTGGGGATGGCAGGATTAACCTGAGAATAGGCAATCTGAAATTGTTTAATGAGTGCTACTAATGTGACGCTGCCATCAATAGTTAGTACCTGGGGGTTAGGCTGAGATGTCTCTATCTGAGAAAGGCTGAGGTCGGGGTTGGGCGGCGTAGTGGATTGCCCTCCCAACTGCTCCCCAGATTGCCCAGCAGATTGCCCAATCGGAGACTGATTAACTGAAGATTGTTCGTTTCTTGAAAAAAACTGTCGACCGAAAAACCATAGCCCACCGCCGATAAGTCCCAATGTAATCAGCAGAGAGAGGATCAGTGCCCCCGTGTCTTTGTTATTTCCTTGCGACATCGTTAGTTTCTCCAAATAAGTTTAGGTTGGCGTAGAGAAAAAGCAGCACGCGCCCTCGATTATCTCTAAATTCTGAAGTTAAACCCGCAATGCTGAGGCAAAACGTTCAATTCCATTTAAGTCTGTATGAATCTCGATCGCTCGATAATTTCCCTGCTTCTCTAATAACTGACTGACTGCCTCAGCTTGCCCTGCCATCATTTCAATCAACCAAGCTCCACCCGATCGCAAATAATCTGGAGCGACATTGACCAATTGACGAATGCAATCTAGTCCATCTTCGCCGCCATCTAGCGCTAGATGCGGCTCGTGCTGAGCGACTTCGGGCTGCAAGTTGGGAATAACATTGCGGGGAATGTAGGGCGGGTTAGAAACTATGCCACTGAGCTTATGCTGAAGAGAGGCGATCGGCTCAAACCATCTGCCTTGGTGAAATTGAATCCGATCGCTTAAGTGTAGCTGTTGGGCATTGTATTGAGCGATCGCCAATGCCAGTTCGCTCACATCTACCGCATGAATTGCAGCGTGAGGGAAAGCATCGGCAAGGGCAAGAGCGATCGCGCCGCTTCCGGTGCCCAAGTCCACCCAAGCGCCTTGACCCAATGCTGGATCAGCTTGTACCGTGGCGATCGCTAAATCAATCAGTTCTTCAGTTTCGGGGCGGGGAATCAGCACCGCAGGCGAAACCACTAGGGAAAACTGTCGCCAGGTTGTGCTGCCCACAATGTACTGAACGGGCAAGCGGGTTTCTAAGCGCTGTTGCCAAAGTTGGGTGAGTTCGGTAAGGGGAAGCTTGAGCGGCAACTCGGCTTGATTTTTGAAACTTTCTAGACGAAGGGAGAGGCGATCGAGTCCTGCAACTTCTTGTAACAGCCAATCGACTTCGGTGGGGAGAACGTGGGCAGCGACCGCCTGTTGCTTGGCGATCGATCGCCAGTGCCATAACTCCAGACCTGAAGCGCTTGAGGGCATAAAATGCATTCGTCAGATTTACCTAGTACTCTAAAGTCTATGAGGTTTTGATTCGGGCGAGCGATTTTATGAAAGGAAAATGGCGCTTTCTTTGGCTAACTGGGTTAGTGCTACTGTGGTTGCTCTGTAGCGGCACGGCGTTGGCAGGTTCTCTGTCTGATCGCCTTGCTTCATTTCCAAGCTGGCAAGGCAGACCGCTGACACAGGCTTCTCAAGGCGATTTAATTTACCCAGACTGGTTTATGGGTCGTTGGCAAGTGACGACAACTTTAATTGATATGGTTGCGCCTTTTGCTCCAGATTTAACAACGCCTGGATTTGAAAGTAATCGGCAATTTATTAATAAGCCTATTCTTTTCCCAGTACGGTTTGTGAAGGAGAAACAAGGGTTGCTGAGTTGGGGGAAGTCAGGGATTATTTCCGATCGCGCGTTTAATGGCATGAGTTTAGCGAAGGCTTATTTGGGCGATCGTCCTGTCCTAGCTGTCAAGGTCGATCCAACTAACCCTAACCGCCAAATTACCTTGCTGCGAGATGAACGCGAACTCGTTTCTACGGTTACTGCCCGCGCTACAGAATCGACCGAACCTCTTCAGTTCATTACCTCAGAAGTATTCCAGCAAGAGTTTCGGAGCGTTAGCCAGCTTTACTTTAATGAGGTAGAGAATACGACTGCTTATCAACGGCAAGAGGTGGACAATCCGGCGATCGTGGCTGACCAGGTTACAGCGATTTATCTGTCGCCCCAAGACCCAGATTATTTCAAGACTCTGGAAAATCCCTTAGGTGAGCCTCGTCCTGTGGCGCTATATCGCTATCGCTTAGAGTTTGTAAAAATCTTGGATTAGGGTTTCATGCAAAGAGGGGCGATTCTCTTGTGAAAAATCGTCCCTCTTTAGATGCCAGCAAGATTAGCGGCTGTTACTCAACGCTGACGAATACTTCTGGGTTTTCACAAAAATCAATGCCGTCTTCTATTTCTTCGGCTACCGAGTCGTCTTCAAAAACGGCTCTGACATGGTACATGCAAGGGTCGCCTTCTTCCACATCCTCATCTGCCCATTCAAAGGAAGCCGTTTCACCTGGCGCGATCGCTTCATATACAATGTTGTCGCCCCACTCTTCTTGGTCGGCATCATCTACATACAGTTCCGTAATCGTGTTTTCTGTATCGTTAGTGACTGTGAAATTGTACATCTGCTCTTCTGCATGGGCAGGCATGGCAATCAATAGAAATGAATATAGGGGAAACAGTCCGCCTATCAACATCCGAGAAATATTTTTAGCTTGAAACAAAGACTTATGCGACATGGATTATCCGTAGGTAACAGGTAATTTTTAAGATGATTTAGACAGAGATCTTTGCAAAGAAACGATCTTTCCTGCGATTTGCTAGTCATCCTTCATTACTTATAGGCGCTGCTACAAAGCAATCAGAAGCGTGAAAATACGAGTCAATTCTGTAAAGCTGATTTGAATCAAGAAACCCAAGAGCAATCTTTTGAGAGATTGGGTCTGGAGATTGTCTGAAAAGCTCTCTTGCGGCTACTGCTAAATTTCCGTGTTGCAGAGGTCGAAACGCTAGCCAGAGTATACAACAGGGCTGCATCTAGATTAATGTCAGGAAACACTGACATGAAAGGAGGAGTGAGCTATCTTTTTAGTTCATTCAAAGCAGTCTAAAGTCTTTTCTGAAGAGCATTACAGCCCCTTTGTCGAGAGGGCACTAAGTTTCTTAAAGTAATTCATCTCCATAGGTTCGTTTTAGGAACTTTTCAGTAGAGTTATACAGGCTTATATCTGGCGTACGTGGGTTTTGTGGGATAGGGTTCACCTCCTACGGAAGGATTTTCTTCAGTCCGCGGTAGAGTGTGTTATTTTCTGGTGTGCTGACTGGTCAATCCCAATCATGGGTGGTGTGTAAGGAAAGGCGGCGATGTTTGAACTGATTACTCAAATCATTATTTTAGCTGCCATCTATTTCTTGGTCAGGTTCGTTTTGCTCTCATTTATAGAGCGGAAGTATCTGACTTGGTTGGGTGGCATTGTTTTAGTTTTGCTCATGGTTCTGGCGTTTTTAGAACCTACGAACAGAACTGTCGGGTTGCTGTGGGGCATCTTGTCTTTTCCCCTACGTCCCTTAGGTTTGGTGTTGATCCTGCTAGGATATGCCGTTCGTAAGGGGTATAAGCAGGTGGCAGGTGCACAAATTATGGCGGCATTGCTGATTTTATTGGTTTGTAGTTTGCCTGTAACGGCATATTTGCTGACTGCCCAGTCAGAGCAGAGGCAATTGTTAGAAACAAGGGGACAGCAAGAGGTTACACCTGCTCGTGGCGTTGAGGCAATTGTGGTGCTGGGCGATGGTAGTTCCCCCTCCGATCCCACCTATCGGATTCGTTCTCAGCTTAGTACAGGGGAAGATGGCATTAGCGTGGGACAGCGATCGCGCTTATTCTATGCGGCTCAACTCTATACTTCTCAGAGCGATCGCGGCAATGATCCTTTAGTGATTGTCAGTGTTGGCCCTCGACCTGTCGAGCAAGAAGGCATTAGCGAAACCGCTTCTATTACTGATTTATTGACTGCAAATGGTGTACCAGAGGATCGCATTAGGATTGACTTAGAAGGAGTTGACCCACGCACCAGCGCCATTGTCACCCAGCGACTGTTGGCAAGTGATGATTCAACGACCAGAGTGCCGATTATGGTTGTCGCTCCAGTGATCAATATTCGGCGCGTCAGTTCGTCTTTTGCCAAACTGAACTTTGATGTGATTGCCCGTCCGACTGATTTCTACGTCTTTCAGCTTCAAGGAGGACTGCGGTTGGCGGCTGCCTCAGACTTAATTCCTAATGTTGAAGCATTGGTGATTACAACCCGTGTAGTAGATGAGTATTTGGCAACGGTCTATTATTTCTTGCGAGGTTGGTTGGTTGATCCGTTGGCAGTCTAATTAAGGTGAATGCACTAGGATATTGAGTGGATCGTTTTTCATCCCCCATTCTTGATATGCTTTCTCCTCGCCTCCGCAAGCTTTTGGATTATCTGCGCCCTCACTGGCGGCAAGCCTCTTTTGGGGTGTTTTCCCTCATCATTGTGAATGCTTTGGCGGTTTACATTCCACTGCTGATTCGGAATGGACTAGATGAGTTACAAACGACCTTCAGCATGAGCCGCGTCATTTTTTACGCGGCTTTGGTTTTGGTTTTGGGAACGTTGATGTGGGTGGTGCGGATGTCATCGCGCATCTCGCTGTTTGGCGTGGGACGGCAAGTAGAGTTTGACTTGAAACAGCGTATTTTTAATCATTTGCTGACGCTGGAGCCGGGCTATTTTGCAGTGAATACACCCGGAGATTTAATTAGTCGCGCTACTAGCGATGTGGATAATATTCGCCGCTTGCTAGGGTTCGCGGTGTTGAGTTTGGTCAACATGGTGTTTGCCTATGCGTTTACATTGCCAGCGATGTTTAGCATTAGTGTGCCGCTGACGTTGGCAGCGATCGCCATCTATCCTGGTATCCTGCTCCTTGTCAGCTTATTTAGCCATCGTTTGCGGAATGAGCAGTTAGAGGTGCAAGAAGAAACCTCAGGACTGAGTGATTTGATTCAAGAAGACATGAGCGGCATGGCGTTAATTAAAATCTACGCTCAAGAGGAAAATGAGCGACGAGCTTTTCGTCGCATGAATCAGGAGTTGCTAGAGGCAAACCTAAAGCTTGCTAAAACCCAAAATACGTTGTTCCCGCTGCTGCGTGGATTGGCCAGCATTAGTCAGTTAGCGCTGTTGGCATTGGGAACAGGCGCGATCGCTGACGGTTCTCTTAAGGTGGGCGGGTTTGTCGCGCTGTTGTTGTTTGCCCAAAACCTCGTATTTCCTACGGCTCTTTTAGGATTCACAATTACGGCTTACCAGCGAGGCGAAGTCAGTATTGATCGCCTCGAAGCCATCTTTTCTAATCAACCTAAGATTCAAGATCCTCCAAATGCGTTGGCATTAAATCGCTCAGAAGTAAAAGGTTGGTTGAGGGCGGAGCATCTTACTTACACGTACCCAGAAGCAGAAAGTCCGGCACTCAGTGACATTAATTTCTCAATTGAGCCAGGCGAGACAGTGGCGATCGTGGGTCAAATTAGTGCGGGTAAGAGTACATTGGCGAATACGTTAACCCATTTGCTAGAGGTGCAGCCAGGGCAATTGTTTTTGGATGGATATGATATCACCCAGGTGCGGTTAAAAGATTTACGAGGGGCGATCGCCTACGTTCCTCAAGAGAGTTTTCTATTTAGCACAACGATTAAAAACAACATTCGCTATGGCGATCCTAGTAGCGAACAGCCCGAAATTGAATGGGCAGCAAAACAAGCCCAACTCCACCCCGAAATTCTTAACTTTCCACAGCAGTACAAAACCATTGTGGGTGAACGGGGCATTACCTTATCAGGCGGGCAGCGGCAGCGGACAGCGTTGGCACGGGCATTGTTGGTCGATGCACCCGTACTTATTCTGGATGACGCGCTCTCTAGTGTAGACAATCAAACCGCCACCCAAATTTTGCAGAACCTTTCAGAAGGCACCCAACGAAAAACGGTGTTATTTATCTCCCATCAACTATCTGCGGCTGCCGCTGCCGATCGAATCCTCGTCATTAATCAGGGAAGGATTGTGGAAATGGGCACTCATGCAGAGTTATTAACGAAGTCAGGGTTGTATTTATCTCTTTGGGAGAAGCATAAACTGGAGCAAGTACAGGTGAGCTAAAGTATTGCCACAATGCTTCAACTTAACCACCGCTAACCTTGGCTTTGTACCCTAACTTGCTCAAAACCTGGACTAGTCTTTGGGTGTGGTCGCCTTGAATTTCGATCTCCTGATCTTTTACAGTGCCCCCTGCGCCACACTGACTCTTAAGTTGCTTGAGTAAATCTGCTAAGGTTTCGGCGTTAGCTTGTAACCCTGTAACTACAGTTACCGTTTTGCCTTTTCGCCCTTTACGAGAAGCTTGAACCCGCAGGTTTTGCTGAGCAGGCGGTAGGTTAGCAATGCCTCTTTCCATTGCGTCTGAGTTGGACTGGGTGCCAAATTCGGAATACACAACCCGATTTTCAGATTTCTTATCTTTTGTCATATTGACCTCGCTGTAATTCAGCCTTCAATCCCTATCCTTACCTCCCTTATAATGAAGGTTATCCTCATTATTTCCTAAGCTTGTGACAACTACTCCCATTTCTTTCCAAGCTAGTCAAACTGCTGCCAATCCCCTCGATCAGCGTCCTGATGCTTTAGGGCGCTTTGGTCAATTTGGTGGCAAATATGTCCCTGAAACCCTGATGCCAGCCTTGGCAGAATTAGAGGCTGCATTTCATCAATATTGGCAAGAAGCAGAGTTTCAGCAGGAGTTAAATGGTCTGCTCCGAGACTATGTGGGCAGACCCAGCCCGCTTTATTTTGCTGAGCGGATGACTCAGCACTATGCGCGCCCCGACGGGACAGGCGTACAAATTTATCTGAAGCGGGAAGACTTGAACCACACGGGCGCTCACAAGATTAACAATGCGCTGGGACAAGTTTTGCTAGCAAAGCGGATGGGTAAACAGCGAATTATTGCCGAGACGGGTGCGGGGCAGCATGGCGTGGCGACAGCGACTGTTTGCGCGCGTTTTGGTTTGAACTGCATCATTTATATGGGCGTGCATGACATGGAGCGTCAGGCGCTCAATGTGTTTAGGATGCGTTTAATGGGGGCAGAAGTTCGTCCGGTAGAGGCAGGCACAGGAACTCTTAAGGATGCAACTTCTGAGGCAATTCGGGATTGGGTGACGAATGTGGAAACGACGCATTACATTCTGGGTTCGGTGGCAGGGCCCCATCCTTATCCTCTGCTGGTAAGAGAATTTCATAATGTGATTGGGCAAGAGACCCGATCGCAATCTGTGGAAAAATGGGGCGGACTGCCTGATATTCTTCTAGCCTGTGTTGGCGGTGGCTCTAATGCCATGGGTCTGTTTAATGATTTCATTCACGATCCTACCGTGCGAATGATTGGCATTGAGGCAGCAGGAGAGGGGGCAGACTCGGAGAAACACGCGGCAACGTTGACTCGGGGACGAGTGGGCGTGCTGCATGGGGCAATGAGCTACTTGCTGCAAGATCAAGATGGTCAAGTCATTGAGCCTTATTCCATTAGTGCAGGGCTGGATTATCCGGGCGTGGGCCCCGAGCATAGTTTCTTGAAGGATCTGGGGCGGGCAGAATACTATAGCGTTACTGACCAGCAGGCGCTTGAAGGATTGCAAAGGCTTTCTCAGCTAGAGGGCATTATTCCAGCACTGGAAACGGCTCATGCGATCGCCTACCTCGAAACGCTCTGCCCTGAGCTTTCTGGCAGTCCTCGCTTGGTGATCAACTGCTCCGGTCGCGGCGATAAGGATGTGCAGTCAGTGGCGAAAGTTTTGAAGATGGATTAGTTGTAGGAAATTTGGCATGGAATTCGGCGAGTTTCAAATTTATGAGCAAGATCTTTCTGACTTGGCGCTGAAAGAATACTTGCAAGCAAGGGCGATCGCCGTAGATACAGAAACGATGGGGTTGCTGCCTTGGCGCGATCGCCTCTGTCTCATCCAGCTTTGCGATCCCCAAGGTCGGGTGAGCGTCGTTCGCATTGCTCAAGGTCAAACAGTAGCCCCAAACCTTCGGCAACTTTTAGAGGCGATCGACGTTCTCAAGGTCTTCCACTTTGCCCGGTTTGATGTAGCAACTCTGCGTCATAATCTCAGTATTCAAACTTGTCCATTCTTTTGCACCAAAATTGCGAGCAAATTGGCGCGTACTTACAGTCCACGCCACGGCTTAAAAGAAGTGGTGATGGAGTTGGCTCAGGTTGAGCTAGACAAAAGCGCCCAAAGCTCCGATTGGGGTAACGCGGCGAATCTTTCCGCAGAGCAGTTGCAGTATGCAGCGAACGATGTGCGGTACTTATTAGACGTGCAGCTTAAGCTGACTGAGATGTTGAAACGAGAGGGCAGATGGGAACTGGCGCAGCAGTGCTTTGATTGCTTGCCCGCGATCGTATCGTTAGATTTACTGCAATATCAAAATATTTTTGAGCATTAGAACAGAGTATTAGGACAAAAGGCGTTGCTGAATTGCAAAATGAAAATCCGGTTCCCCTGCCCTCTTCGGGAAGGGGCTAGGGGTTAGGTTGAGTCGGCTACGCAGCTAAGTAAACCTCTCCCCCAACCCCTCTCCTAAAGGAAAGGGACTTTGAGCGAATTCATATTTTCATTTAGCAACGCCAAGTTTAGAAAAAAGGAGGCACCTTACAAGATGCCTCCTCCTTTAGTAATATTGAGTTTTCAAAGCACTCAGTAACTCTAGACTCGCACACAAACCAAAACATCTAGGTTGCTGTCTTCAGTGCAGTATTTGTGGGAATCACTGTAAGCGACTGACCTTGATTGCCGCCGCCCTGCTTCCAGTTAAGCCCAATGACAGTGAAAGACTGGTCGTTGTGGTTATCAAAGGTATCACCTACTGAGAAAGACTTCTCACTCTTGTAAGTGCCAAGGAATCTTTGATGTGCATCGATTAAAACGTACTGCATGGAACACCTCATACGGTTAATAGTGGCGACAAAAATTGAAGCAAAATGCCTCAATTCGTAGACATAATCAATTACAAATTACCCAGTAGGGCAACTGCAAAACTTACTTTAGAAGATGCTCTAGTCGCTGATAGGGCTTGTCTCACGCTTCTGGAACATCTAATTAAAACTGATTAAAGCAAAGTGCTTCGAAAACAACGTTCTTGACGACTTAGCAAAGGTTAGCGAACAAGTCTAGCTAAGTAAAAATGCACATTCTCAACACCCGAAAATGCACCCCCAACGTTGAAATTTCCATCAGCTTTGCTAAATAGTAGTAATTCGGCACAATGTATTGAGGAGGTTACTCGCTAACTAACCTGCGAAAAACAAAGTCAAGACCTTGCTATTTCTGCTGCTTAATCTCCACAACCCACGTAAGGGAATACAGGATCAAATGATCTAAAAGGTGCGGATTAAGCCAGGGTGATATGCGGTTGGAACCTCACAAGCAAGACCCGAAGGGCTGCTTTATTGCTTCTTCATCCTTATAACATGTTTATTTTAAAATTGTACAAAGTCAGAAATCGTTGTGTTGGAGTTCTTGATTTTTAGTAGAGCTTTAGAATGTTCTGATACAGCAGGGATGAGGAGTTACAGACTTTTTTAGAACGCATGTTCTACTGAAAAATATTATTCTTTCAGATGCCTTTTTTTCTGCTTTTTCTTGCGTGTTTCTGCTAATATCCTTCCCTATCTTTTTCTGCTAAGCTGACTATCATCTAGAATACATAAAGCCGGGTAAAATAGGGACTAGAAGATAATCGAATTAAACCGATGCCAGTTCCTAAATTTCTCAGTCCGCTCCAACAAGAAAACCTCCAAAATGCCCTT